>JADFQF010000451.1 GCA_022561955.1 Chloroflexota bacterium
GTAAAAGGTAATTGGGGTTGGCGGGACATCTGTACGAAGGTATAGTCCCGCTGGATTCCGGCTTTCGCCGGAATGACGGGCCCCTCACTAAGCTCGACCTTGTACATTCCGATTGAGCCCCAACACGAAGGCGTACGGCTGATGGTCAGTAATCGGCAGACTTTTTGCACGTCGAGTCTGCAGGGTGATGTGCGGAAAGTCCTTGAACGATGAGATAGGTGTTCATGCGGCAGAGCGAAGGCACCATATTAAACCCGTTCGAATGCCCTCAAATCTAGAAAACTTCTTTGTACAAAGTCCGGCTCAGTCTCCCCCTTGAAAAGTGGGAGAGGAACCCTGTGCCCAGGGATGCATGGGAACAGTTTAAGCCCGCCTAGAGGAGAAACCCCTCCGTCCCCTTTCTTCAGAGGGACCATACGTCTCTGTCCCTCTTTCTTTAAGAAGGACCAAACTCCTCCGTCCCCCTTACGAAGGGGGACCATAGGGGGTAGTCACGATAGGCACCGGGGTTGGTTTGCGGCGGCAAGAAGCCATCTCTAGCTCCCACTTAGCCGAGGAGAAGAGGCTTGCCCTCAGAACCGGCAACGAAGGGACAAGCTCCCAATGGTGAGGCGGACCGGTCAATTCTCCAAAAAAATACCCCCCCGAGCGCGTTGACCTTGGTATGGACAGGTCTGTCGAAACCCAGGGGGGCAAGGCAGGTGATGCGACCGGAAACCGGTCATATTTAGCATAATCAATGGTCCGTGTGAGTTGTGGAAAGATAGGGTGTTTGTAAAGAGTGCCGTTTACAGGCCGTTGCGGGGCTTCGTATAACAATGTACGAGGAATGCCCCTTATATCAGGGCTAATACACACATCGGCAAAGTGTACGCTTTTTCGAAAAATTTGAAAGTGCCGCCTGAGATGCCCTGTCGCCTCCGCCCAGGTTGACACCCCAATGGGCAGGTGAGAATATGTCGCAAGGTCTATAAGGCCAGTGGTAGACTAGGTTCAAGGTATATTTTCGACGCGGGGGTCCAAGCAAGAATATGCGGCAAATTAGCCTGGGCGTGAGGCCTGTTTTTGACTGATAGGCATATTGATATGCTGCCTGGAATGCGCGACGTCGAGTCCGGCCGGTTCGAGCGGCTACGAAGCGCCATGGATGAGCTGCGCACGCATTTCAGCGAGCAGGGCTATCGCCTCGTCGATACGCCGCTGCTGGAGGAGACCGAGCTCTTCGTACGCAAGTCCGGTGGAGAGCTCAGCGGAAGCCTCTACACCTTTACCGACCCCGGTGGCCACTCCGTCAGCCTCCGGCCCGAGTTTACCTCCTCGGTCATACGTCATTTCATCGAGAGCCGTGCGGCGCTGAAGCTGCCGATTCGACTGCAGTATAGCGGTCCCGTATTCAGGTATATCCCGTCGGATGGGAATGGGCGTCGCCAGTTTACTCAGGTGGGAGCGGAGGTCATCGGCGACGGCGGCGTCGACGTGGACTCCGAGATGGTCTGGCTCGCCTGGGCCGGACTGAAGCGATTGGAGCTGGAGGAGTTCCGCGTAAGAGTCGGCCATCTCCAGGTCCTTCACGAGATATTGTCGACCTTTGGTCTCTCCGAGGCGGCGAGGCTCTTCATTATCAGCAACACTCAGGCCCTCGGGCACGGCTCCGTAGATGTCTCCAGTTTGATGGAGAGGGCGAGGCAGGTCGGGATATTGCGGGGAGGAATCGACCTCGGCATCGAGGCGACGCTGGAGGATATGAGCAGGGAGACCGCCGAGGAGTTCATACAGGGCGTGCTCAGGGAGTCGATGCCCGTTCCCGTGGGCCGTAGGACCACGGACCAGATCGTAGCCCGCCTTCTGAGGAAGGTGGGTGAATCGGATGACCCGGGCACCTTTGAAGAGGCACTTTCCCTGGTGGAAGGCCTCTCGAAGCTCAGCGGAGCACCGCAGAAGGTGCTGGAGCAGGCGAGATCGATCCCCGCCGTTCAAGACCTCGATGCCAGTGCCTTTGACGGGCTTGGGAGCCTGTTGGAGCTACTGTCCAAGCGGGGCGTGCCCGAGGCCGACATCGTCGTCGACCTGGGGCTGGCGAGGGGCATATCGTACTACACGGGCGTCATCTTCGAGCTTGAAATGGCCGCCTCGGCCGGAGGATCGTTGGGCGGTGGGGGCCGCTACGACGGGCTCAT
>JADFQF010000452.1 GCA_022561955.1 Chloroflexota bacterium
TAGGCAGACGCCTGGGTGTAGCCTACGTCGGAGCCGTCGGAGACCGCGAACGACTGGAGCTGGCTACGAAGATAGGAATCTCGCTGGAGAAGAGCATCGTGCGTGTCGTTCTAGCCACGGTGTGATCGACACGTCCCTACGGCATCACCTAATTTTCTAACACGGTATGGAGTGAGCATGCGAGCGGGCTTTGGGCAATTCAGAGAGGCGACACCGGAATATTTGCGGTTCGCGGCGCAATTCGGCGCGACCGACATCTTGCTCAACAACCCGGACCTGCCCGGCGCCGGAGGGCGCTGGGAGCTGCACGACCTCGTCAAGCTGAGGCTGTCGGTCGAGCAGCAGGGCATGAAGCTCTCCGCCATCGAGAACGTTCCAACGAACTTCTACGACCATATAATGCTCAACGGGCCGCGCAAGGACGAGCAGATAGAGAACATGGTCTACACGATCCGCAACATCGCTCGTGCCGGAATACCGATATTTGGCTATAACTGGATGCCCTCTCACGTGTGGCGCACGACGCCCGCCGTCATACGCTGCGGTGCACTGGCGACGGCCTTCGACTACGAAGAGGCCAAGGGGATGCCCCTGACCCACGACAGGGAGTACACCGAGGAGGAGATGTGGGAGAGCCTGGAAGGCTGGATCAGGCTGATCACACCCATCGCCGAGGAGGAGGGCGTCAGGCTTGGCATCCACCCCTGCGACCCGCCGGTCCCGACCCTGGGCGGCATCCCGCAGCTATTGCGTAGCTTCGAGTCGTACAAGCGCCTGATCGAAATCCATCCCTCGGACTCCAATGCCATCGAGTTCTGCCAGGGGACCTTCTCGGAGATGGAGGGCGATGACATCTACGAGATGATCCGCTACTTCGGGGAGCGCAAGAAGATACTATACGTGCACTTCCGAAACGTCTCCGGCCAGGTGCCCAGCTTCCACGAAGAGTTCATCAACACGGGCTACGTGGACATGTACAGGGCCATGACAATCTACCACGATGTCGGCTTCGACAGCTTCTTCATCGACGACCACGTGCCGCAGACGTTCCAGGACACCCAGTGGGGCCACCGAGGTCGTGCCTTCGCCAACGGGTACATCCAGGCAATGATCGAGGCCGTAACAAAGCAGTCCGTCGGCTAGTCTCCAATACTATTCAGACGATTCACGGGCCGTAAGCGTACGGTTTCCGGCGCCTCATCGAGTCGGAAAGACCGTGGCCCCGGCAAGCATGATCGCCTGGATTTATTCGAATATGCCCGCAAGCATTACCGTCCTCGCAGGTTGCTCGGCAACAAAAAAAGCGTAATTAGGTGGTAAAAGAATGCCGAAAAACGAAATCACCCGGGAGATCATCGACCGCTACAAGAAGGTTTCGGGCGCGACCGTTTACGGAGCGGTTCGACGGCTGGGCTACGAGCCCTGCTTCATGCGAGACGTGCACGCCTTCACCCCAGGGCGTGGGGTCATGGCCGGCAGGGCCAGGACGCTCCGTTTCATCCCGCCGCGACCGGACATCATGCAGGAAACGCATCGCGGCGCGGACTCGCCTGAATACCAGGCGATGGGCTCGTGCGAGCCGGGCGACGTGCTCGTGTGCGATGGCATGGGGCGAAAGTACGCGGCCATTGGAGGCGACGTAAAGTTGTTGCAACTCAAGATGAAAGGCGCGGCTGGCATGGTAACCGACGCTTCGATTCGAGACCTCGATATTATCAGCAAGGATTATGGGCTGCGATCTTTGCGGGAGGCCGCACACCGATGGGCGGAGCAGGCGAAATCGACCCGTTTGAGGCCAACGACGATTCAGTGCGGTGGCGTCGCTGTGAGGCCCGGAGACCTGACCGTAGCTGATGACGATGGTGTGGTCGTCGTGCCGAGCGACATCGCAAAAAAGGTTATTGACTGGGTTGAGGGGCACGAGGCGGTAGAGGAGTATATCAAAGGTCTGATTCAGGCGGAGAACGCCGCGCCCGGTAAATACTATCCCGTCACTGATGAGACAATGCGCAAATACCACGAGACCCGTTAGAGGGTAAACATTAGTCAGGTATAGAAAAGGGGGCGGATTAACAACCCGCCCCCTTTTAATTTACTCGACTCTATGCGTGACGAAATCGCCGAGCCGGTTAGACGAAAAGATGTTTAACCCTTCTCGATGGGCGCGTTTACGA
>JADFQF010000453.1 GCA_022561955.1 Chloroflexota bacterium
GGGCGGGCGCTGCTGGGGCGGCAGGAGCCGGGGCGGGTGCGGCTGGAGCTGGAGCGGCAGCGAGCGCAGGAGCGTCTGGTGCTGCCAGGGCGGGTGCGGGTGCGGCTGCGACAGCGGGTGCCGGAGCAGAAGCGGCGGCAGCGGCGGCAGGTGCAGCAGGCGCGGCGGGTGCTTGCACCGCCCTGGTTGCCTGCTCTTGAGAGCCCTGTTGCGGCGTCTGGCCTACAAATCCCAACACGTCGCCCAGCAGTAGCGCAACCAGGAAAAGGGCGGCCAGCGACGTCGCGAAACGCGTCGTCCACACGAGCTGCGGAGCGAATCCGACGGGCGCAGGCACTTCCGTCAACGCGAATGAACGGGGCAAATCGAGCTCCGGAAGGCCACGCAGCAGGCTGGAGGTCGCACGCAGGCTGTCGAGCTCGCTTACGCACTCCTCGCAGCCCGCCAGGTGCTCTTCGACGCGCACGGCCTCGGACGGCGTGACCTCACCGTCTATATAGGAAGACAGCAGAATCTGCATCCTGCTATGCCGTTTTCTGTCCAAGAACCCAATCAATTCGTAACGTCCTTCAATCTACCTGACGATACTCATCAGGCAAAAGTTCCCTTCGCTGCCTCAAATGGTCTCGGATTCGAGAGCGGGCACGGCTCAGCCTCGACTTGACCGTTCCCATGGAAGCGTCCGTGGCCTGGGCAGCCTCATCGTAGCTGAGCCCCTGCACGTCGACCAGGACGAGGACCGTGCGCTGGTCCTCGGGCAGGGTCATGATGGCACGCTGTATCTCGTCCCCCAGCTCGTTCCTGACCGCCGCCTGCTCGGGAGTCTCGGCGTCCGAGCGCACCTGAAAGTTGGGGTTCTCCAGCGATTCGTCGAGGGATTGCGCGGGCCTTCTCTTGGACGCCCGAAGAATGTCGTAGCTCTGGTTGGAGGCGATACGCAGCAGCCAGGCGCGAAGGCTTCCGCCTCGGAATTTTCCGATGGCCTTGTAGGCGGATATAAACGTATCCTGGGTGGCGTCCTCCGCGGTCGTGCGATTGCCCAGGATGCGAGCGGAGAGGTTAAACACGTGCGACTGGTAACGCTCAACGATGGCGTTGAACGCACCCAGGTCGCCTTCTTTAGAGAGCCTAACTAGTTGTGCGTCTTCGGTCTGCATGCCCCAGGCCGGTCCGCCTGAGGCGGACGGGAGAGTTGCCGAATCTAACTGTATTCCATACCGATGTTAGCGGATTGGGGCCAATCTTTGGAGGCTTATACCGCTCCCATTAATGCGTATCGGCGTTAGACTGATGTGACAACATGGCGGAGCCCCGGTTATAATACCCAGGGATACCGGCCGAATCATCGCATCATGGTGGGCCGGTGGTGGGCTGATGAGAGCGTTAATCAGAGAGCTAATCGAAACCGTCATTCTGGCCCTGATCATCTTCCTCGCCCTGCAGTTCAGCGTGCAGAACTTTCGGGTGGAAGGGTCCAGCATGAGACCGACGATCGTCGAGGGTCAGTACCTGCTTGTCAACAAGCTGGTCTACTTCAACCTCAACCCTCGCGACGTCCGAAGCGTCCTGGCCTTTTCCAGCAGCGCCAAGGCTGAGAGGGTCTATCCGTTCCACGCGCCGGAGCGTACGGACGTCATAATATTTCACTTCCCCAGGGACCCGTCTCGAGACTTCGTGAAACGCGTAATCGGCCTGCCCGGCGACACCATCGAGATCGACGATGGGGAGGTGTTCATAAACGGGACGAAGCTGGACGAGCCTTACATCACGAAGGGTGGTTCGGGCAACATGAAGCTCTTGACCGTCGGCGAAGACGCGTATTTCGTGATGGGCGACAACAGGAGGGCCAGCAATGACTCCCGCGACTGGGGCACCGTCCCGACCGCAAACATCATCGGACGGGCCTGGGTCAGCTACTGGCCTCTGGACCGGCTAAAGACCCTGACGGCGTCGGTTGGGCTGTTCTAGCCGGCATCAGTTAGACGCTGTCGTCGGCGCATCCCTTGAAACCTCAGGGCAACACGCTTAGAATTTCCCCGTAGCGACCGCACCTTCACTTGCACACGGGCCTGTAGCTCAGCCTGGCAGAGCATCGGACTTTTAATCCGAGTGTCCAGGGTTCGAATCCCTGCGGGCCCACCAAGGTTTAGACCATCGTAAAGCGGTTGCTG
>JADFQF010000454.1 GCA_022561955.1 Chloroflexota bacterium
CCGGCGCACGCCGGAATGGCGGGCCCTCCCCACGCTCGACTCTGTACACTCCGATTGCGCCTCAACACGAAGGCGTATGGCTAATGGTCAGTAATCGGCGGAATTTTGCACGTCGAAACAGCAGGGTGATGTGCGGAAGGTCCTTGAACGATGAGATATGTGTTCCTGCGGCAGGGCGAAGGCACCACAATAGACCCGCTCGAACGCGCTCCCAAGCCCCCCCCCGTCGTTCCGGCGAAAGCCGGAATCCAGAGTACCAAGTCCAGCTAAGAGCCTATCCGAAAACCTCGTTTGGAAGTTTTACGGTCCTTCGACAGTGCTCTCGGCAGCGGAGTCCCGACTCTTCGGGGAGCCTGTCGAACCATTCGCGGCGGTTTGCGTACAAGCTCTAAATTGCTTTTCAATCGCCGCCTGGCGGTTCCCAGGCATTAGAGCGTATCCCCACCATCTCGGAGTCGCGCTCGATTCAGGGCCCTCTTCGTCTAGTTTGACTGGCCGGCCAGCTCCTCGAATATGCTCCGCCAGGTCTCATCACTACCCTGGGCGTAGCCGTCCCTGTAGACGATGACTCCGTCTCTGTCCACCGCGACCTTTGAAGACTGCACCCGGATGTTAAACTTTCGCAACATATCCGCTTCGGGTATCGCCATCGGCCATGGATACCCCTGGGAGTCACTATACGCCTCGAGCTTCTCGATGCTCTCACTCGGGTCCACGCCTATGCCGTAGAATGCGACTTCATCCGCGTATTCAGGGTAAATCGTTTTCATGCGCTGTAACTCAGCGCGGCAGGACCTTCACCACGTTGCCATGAAGTAGAGAAACGCCGGCCGGCCCTCCGCGGCAAGCTCTTCACGGCTCACCGAGGTGCCGTCGAGAAACGTGACCTCGAAGTCCGGGGCCCGCTCTCCGATGGCGCTTCCTATCTTCACCTCCGGGGCCGGCTCGACGATGGGCAACGGCTTTTCGTCGGCTACGACGGCCGCCGATGCCGAATCCGGCGTTGTTTCCGGCTTCTCAGCCACGGGTGCGCCTCCGCCGCAGGCCGCAAGAACGACTGCGGTAGATAGAAATGTAACTACGCCAGGCCAAAAAAACTTCATTCTACTCTCGTCATTCCTCCCTCTGGTATGGGGACTTGGGTAATTCCAGGGGTAAACTCGATGTCTTTCCTGGGGCCATAGCCCTTTGTGAACCATCGCGCCCTTCCAAGGCCTTCGATCTCAATCTCCAGGACGTCGCCGTCGTTCAACGGGCCTAGCCCGACATGGAATGTGCCCGTCGCAACGACGTCGCCCGGCCGAAGACTCACAAAGCGAGTCACCCATGCGATCTGCTCTGGTATGTAGTTGGCCATATGTTTGGTGTTGTAGTCTTGACGAAGCTCGCCGTTCACCCACGACCTGACATTGAGATTATGCGGGTCTTCTACCTCGTCTTTCGTCGTTATCCACGGTCCGCACGGGCCGAAAGTCCTCTGGCCCTTGGACAGGAGCGTCGTCCGCCTCGTCATGCCTCTGGCCGAGATGTCGAAAAACGGCACATATCCGAATACATGGTCCAGTGCGTCCTGCTGGGAAACGTTTTGAGCCGACTTACCGATCACGTAGGCCAGCTCCGCCTCCGGTTGATAGACGAGCACGGGTGGAATGTCGGGCAGCTCGATCGTACCCTCCGGCGCCAACAGATCCGTGTCCTTGTAGAAAAACTCATTGGGCAGGTCGTCTCTGGACCGGTCTGGGCGGTCGACATAGTTTGCGAAGGCCGCCAGGCACTTGCTCGGCCTCGGAATGGGGGCCAGCAGGCGGACATCGCTCAGAGGCACGCCCGTTTCCGACGACGCCCTGCCTTGAAACTCGTCTCGGTAGATGGCGAACTCGCCGATGATCTCCTCGATAACGTTTTGTGGCCCCTTTTCACGGTGCGATGCCACGGCATCGGTGACATCCACAACACGGTCGCCATCTTTCAGCACACCGATTCGATTATCGCCGAACCTCAATATCTTCATGTCGGTCGCCTCTCAGTCTCCACGATGGTTGAATTATCGCCGCCGCGCCCGTCTCAGCAACACCAACATGAATTATAGGAACGGCGTGCTCCGCAAGCAACAGAGAAACAAGAATCGAGTCCGGGCATCTTCACGCCGACCGCGCCGAGAACGCCTCAC
>JADFQF010000455.1 GCA_022561955.1 Chloroflexota bacterium
GCAAGACGTTGTCGGGCTTGAGGTCGCGGTGGACGATGAAATTCGAGTAGGCGAAGTCCAGGCCCCGGCACGTCTCCACGGCGGTGGATATGGCCCGCGACTCGTCCAGCATGGCCACGGCCTTGGCTCTATTTTCGTCCGCTCGTGGCGGGCCTGTCGAACCATACAAATATTGGTTCGAAAATCCCGCTCGTCTCCACGAGCTTCGAATACTGTTCCGTGGCGTCTTCCTTAACATCCAGTCGGATAGATTCTAAAGCGAGACCTATGTTTGCAAAAAGTCTGTAGATTGGAGGTAGAGAGTGAGACGAAAGAATATGATTAATGGAATCTTCCGCTACCTTTGAGCGCTGTGATACATCTATCAATTATATGAGTGAAGCTGGCATTACGCAGAATAACGCATACATGCCGACGAGCGATCGAGTTTACTTCGAGACCCACCCGTCCGCTGTGCAGATATAGAGTAGAGAAACGCCGGCATTCGGATCGACCTTCATGCGTCCATTGTTCGGAAGCCTCATCTCAGACCGATTCTCCCTGCTCTCACGTAACTGCTGAGGGTTAACGCCGCCTAGGTCATGAAGAGGCGCCCGCCGCTGCGAACCCCGACTAGCCGGCGCACGTGCAAGTAGCGCATTCACGATTGGCGGGCCAGCTGCCATAAGAGCTTCACGACGCGGAGGCCTGCCTGCGGATGAAGGTTTTGCCTGAGCCATTCTTGCCAACCTATAAGAGGTGAGAATGAGCACCGACGACGGGGAGTCAGAGTAATGCCAAATAAAGTGCTGATCGTGGACGATGAGCTCGCGATTCGCGAAATGCTCAAGGATGTTTTAGAGGAAGCGGGACACGGAGCGGAGGTGGCACCTTGCGCCGAAGACGCGCTTGAGATGATGCCGCATTACAAGCCGGACGTCATAGTCTCTGACGTCTGGATGCCTGGAATGGACGGGCATACCTTCTGCCAGACGGCGCGCAAAATGTCGGATGCATCGATACTGATGATATCCGGAATACCCAGCGAAATCTCGTTGCTTCAAAAAAAGCAGGATGACGCGGACGATTTTCTGATCAAGCCCTTTGACGTAGAAAATTTCGTAGAGCGTGTTGAGGCCTTGCTCGAGAAGAGGCGAATCGCCCTAGGCCATACGTCCGATGATGAGGGTCGCCTGGTGCGGATATACCAGGAGCTGTCCGAGACGGGTAGGGCGTTGCTCATGAGGGAAGCAAAGAAGATTTCAGCCGAGGACTGATTCGGTTACGCCCGGCTCGCGGGTGGGAGTATTACTTCCTTGGTCTCGCGGCGGAGAGTGGTCAATGCCGGACCTGCCCATAGTCATATGAGCGCTTCCGGCATACGAACGGGACAAAGGATGCGTGCCTTAGCGGGTCCGACGGCGTGCCTACGAGGCGGCTAGAGGATGGTGCTCGTTGATCCAGTCCCATATCTGTGACTCGCGCAAGCCCCATTCATCCCAGGCAAATCTTGAAACCACGTCCAGCTTGAACCAGTGATAATGCCTCTCGGCGTAGGCGTCGCTCCCCGTGACGTCGGCCAGGATGGCCAGGGCGAGCTGCGCGGGGCCGCCCGTGCCGTAGCCCCACTCCAGTGTCGTCGAGTGCTCCTTGAGCTCCAGCCTGGGGGACAGCGGGCGGCGCTCGTCGTCCTGCGTCACCTCCACGAAGACACCCGGGTTTTCGCCGTACTGAACGCGCTTTCCCGTGTACACCCTCTCCGTCATTACGCCCGCACTCTCCCGTTCTGCGCTGGATATCGGCACGCCTATATTCTGAACGGCGTTAATACGCTGAAGGCGGAAAAAGGGGACTCGTTCAGCGAGAGGCCTTCACCTTGTCCAGCATCACAGGCGGCAGGGGAAAGAGCCAGCCTCGATTTCGAATGATGTCTTGTGCGAGCTGCGGCGGAATGGCGACGATGATCTCCGGCTCGATGGAGAACTTGCCGTCGAAGCCGCCGATGGCGCTACGGGCATGGATGCCGGCGAATCCGCCGGATTCGACGCCGTTTTTCGCGTACGAGCTCTTGGGGCCGCCGAATATCGACTGCCATCGGAAGGAGAAGCCGTTGGTTACGGGGGGGCCCGCGCTCGTCACGCCTCCGCCCGGCGTCACGACCATTCCCAGCGCCTTTACCGCGTAGAGA
>JADFQF010000456.1 GCA_022561955.1 Chloroflexota bacterium
TGGCGCCCCTGGTGACTTCGATCATAGTGACCGTTCGATTATTGAGAGTCTACAAAGGCTGGGAGTTGATTCCGGGGCCGGTCTGGTTCGTAGCCAAGGTGTTCGTCGTGCTGTTCGCCCTGCTGTGGGTCAGAGCTACGTGGCCCAGGCTCAGGATTGACCAGATCATGGGATTCGCGTGGAAGGGCCTGTTTGGACTCGCCCTCATAAACATCCTTGTGACCGCCGTAGAGGTCCTGCTGCTTCAAGACGCGGACGGCGTCCTGACCAGCGGAGACCTGTGGCTGATGGCCGCCATAAATTGGGGGGTAACGGTAATATCGTTGATAGTCATGGTCAACGTTCTTGGACAGAAACGCCTGAAGAGGCCCGTGGCCACGCCGTCGCCTCTCGCCAATATGTACGCGGAGGCTGACTAGACTATGTATGGCCTCGGACTAATCAAGGGCCTAACCGTGACCATGAAGAACATGGTGCTTCCCAGCCGCATGTTCACCGTGCACCAGTATCCCGACCGCAAGATCGGAGTCTTCGGCCTGGCCAAGCTGGCCGAAAGGAACGTCCTGAGCTACGTCTTTTCGGAGCCGAAGATGGCGCTCAAGGCGATAGTGGGGCTTGCCTCTGTCGAGGACCGCATGCCGCAGCACCCCAGATTCCGAGGCGAAGAGTTCAGCTGGTACCTGGACCGCTGTACCGGCTGCGCGAGCTGCGCAAAGTACTGCCCCCTGGGAATAATCCGCATCGTGACCCATCCCAGTGAGGAGCAGCTGCCCGAGGGCGACAAGTACGCCATCGACGTGTTCGACATCGACATCGGGCGGTGCATGTTCTGCGGGCTATGCGTCGAGGCCTGCCCCTACGATGCGCTTCACATGGGCAGCGGGTTCGAGGAGGGCACCTACAGCAGGCGCGAGCTGGTGATCGATATGAATCAGCTCCAGGACGCACCCAAGCATCCCAGCACCTGGTACCGGCCTCAAATGGAGGACAAGCGCTACGACCCCAGGGCCGACGAAGAGCTGTCCGGGAAGAACGCCGGACGGCATGAGCGCCCTTCGCTTCACGATCAGGAAGAGACGTGGGGCCGTAGATGACGCTTGGCCAGGGAACAGAATCCTCTCTGATCGTAGACATCGTCTTCTGGGTGATCGCGGTCTCCAGCATCGTCGCCGCGGTTGCCGTCGTGCAGGTCCGTGACCTGTTTCGGTCCGCCATATTCCTGATAGTGTCCTTCATAGGCGTCGCGGGGATGTTCGTCCTGTTGCGGGCGGAGTTCCTGGCCATCGTGCAGGTGCTGATATATGTCGGCGCTATCTCCGTTCTGGTGCTGTTCGCCATCATGATGACGCGGGACGTCGAGGAGGGCAATCCCTCCAATCGATTGCGAATTCCCGCCGCCATCGCCGCCGCCCTGTTCGGCGCCGTCGCCATATCGGTGGCGGTTACGACCAACTGGAACACCATCGAGGCAGCCATAGCCGGCAACACGATCTCCGTTGAGGCCGGCGAGCGAATTGGCGAAGTCTTCTCCAACACGGTGCCGTGGATCGCACGCCTGCTGCTAAGGGACTTCGTGCTGGCCTTCGAGATCTCATCGGTTGTGCTGCTCGCCGCCATCATCGGGGCGCTGGCACTGGTCAGGGAGAGGTAGACAGTTGAGTCTGGAAAACTTCCTGATCGTCGCGGCGATAATATTCTCCATAGGGCTGTACGGTTCGCTCTCGAAGCGCAACGTCATCACGGTGCTGATGTCCATCGAGCTCATGTTCAACGCCGTCAACATCACCGCCGTCGCGCTGTCACGCTACGTCGTCCCGGCCTCCATCGCTACGCTGGGAGATCAGGAGGTGAGCGACCAGGTCGTTCAGTTTGTCCTGACCGGGCAGGTGTTTGCGATCTTCATAATTACCGTGGCCGCAGCTGAAATCGTCCTTGCGCTGGGTATCGTCATAGCCATCTACCGCAACAAGGAGAGCGTGTTCGTGACGGATATCAACGAGCTGAGGAAGTAGGGGCATCTGTGTGGGTTGACTACCGAAAGGCCCCAAATCTTATGATAGCCGAGATGTGGAAGAACGTCCTGGAAGGGGACGGTCTGCCCACCAAGATCCTTCCCGAGGGGGACATAATGACGTGGGGCGAGCGGGTGCCGTTTCGCGT
>JADFQF010000457.1 GCA_022561955.1 Chloroflexota bacterium
CCTGCGATGGTGCGGAATATGTGCAGCACCTGGTCTTGATAGACGATGACGCCGTAGGTCTCCTCCAGGATGTCCTTCAAGTCCGGATGCGGGTACTTAGCCTCATCGCGCCCGTGCTTGGCCTCGATGAAAGAGGTAATGTGCTCCATGGGGCCCGGTCTGTATAGTGCGATCATCGCGGCGACGTCGGCAAGAGAGCTGGGCTTGAGCTCCTTGATGTACCGCGTCATGCCGGAGCCTTCAAGCTGGAAGATGCCGACGGTCTCGCCCCTGGAAAGAAGATCGAAGGTCTTGACGTCGTCCAGGGGAATCTCGGTCAACTCCAGGTGTTTGCCCTGAGTCTCGGCTATGAGGTTTCTTGCCCTGGCGAGTATGGTGAGGTTGGACAGCCCGAGAAAGTCCATCTTGAGCAGGCCCAGGTCGGCGCACGGGGCCATCGCGTACTGCGTCATGACCACGCCGTCGTCGTTTCCGCGAATGGGCTTTTGGAGCGGGACGACGTCGTCCAGCGGCTCCTGGGAGATGACTACTCCGGCGGCGTGGGTGCTGGAATGGCGCGTCAGGCCCTCCATGGCCCTCGCCGTGTCCACCAGATTCTTGATGCCTTCGTCGGCCTCGTATATCTCCTTGAGCTCCGGGGTCGTCTCCAGGGCGGTGTCCAGCGTCATGCCAAGCCGGATGGGTATGAGGCGCGCGACCCTGTCGACATCGGCATACGGCATCCCCAGGGCGCGGCCTACGTCGCGCACCGAGGCCTTGGCGCCCAGGGTGCCGAACGTGATGATCTGCGCCACGTGCTCCCTGCCGTACTTGTCCATCACGTAGTTCAGGACTTCCTCGCGTCGGTCGTCCTGGAAGTCCATGTCTATGTCCGGCATCTCCTTGCGCTCGAGGTTGAGGAAGCGCTCGAAGACGAGCGTGTACGGCATGGGATTTATGTTGGTGACGCCAAGGCAATAGAGCACGAGGCTGGCCGCGGCGCTTCCCCGCACGGCGAAGAATATGTCCCGCTCGCGAACGAATTTGGCGATGTCCCACACGACCAGGAAGTAGTCGGCGAACTGGGTATGTTTTATGACCTCTAGCTCGTACCGTAATCGCTCCTCGTCCTTCGAAGAGGCGTTTTCGACCCTTCGGCGCAGGCCTTCCCAGCAGAGCTCCTCCAGGTATTCCTCGGCGGCCCGGCCATCGGGCAACTGGTATTTAGGCAGACGTTGCTGAGAGAAGTCCAGCTCCAGGTTGCACATCTCGGAAATTCGCTGTGTGTTGCTTATCGCCTCCGGGACCTCCGGCCACAGCTCGGCCATCTCCTGCGGACTCTTGAGGTAGTAGGAGTCCTCCTCCATCTTCATGCGGCCTTCGTCGTGTATGTTCGTGTTGGTGTGTATGCAGATGAGGATATCCTGGAGCGGCGACTCTTTCTGCAGGGTATAGTGAGAATCGTTGGTGGCCACGACGGGGACCTCCATCTCTCGATGCAGCTCCATGAGTCCCTTGTTGATTACGGGCAAGTCCGGCACTCCGCCGTGCTGCATGAGCTCCAGGAAATAGCGTTCGCCGAGCAGCTCCCGATAATACGCCACCGACTCCCTGGCTCCGTCCATGTCGCCCTGGGCGATGGCCCGAGGCACCTCGCCGCTGGGGCAGCCCGACATCACGATCAGACCCTCGTGGTACTGCTCCAGGATTTCTCTGTCTATTCGAGGTTTGTAGTAGTGCCCCTCGAGGTGAGACTTTGTCACAAGCTTGACGAGGTTCTGGTATCCCTTTGCGTCCTGTGCGAGGACGGTTATGTGGTGCGGGCTCTTGTCGTTGGGGTTCCTACTGTGGCGGCTGCTCTTGGCGACGTACATCTCGCAGCCGATGATAGGCTTGATCCCCGCGGCCTTCGCCTTTTGATAGAATTCGATGACGCCGTACATAGCTCCGTGGTCGGTGATGGCAAGGCTGTCCATGCCCAATGTTTTGGCCCTGTCGACCAGGGATTCGAGGCGGCTGAGACCATCGAGCAGGCTGTATTCGGTGTGGACGTGAAGGTGGGTGAACAAGGGGCCTCCGGAAGAAAAGTACTGATTGGCCGGGTAATTATAGCACCGTGATGAGCGCCTGCGAACAGGTGTGCGCGCCGAATTGTTCTTAGAAAAGTATTAGAAAACGC
>JADFQF010000458.1 GCA_022561955.1 Chloroflexota bacterium
TGAACATCAAATGAACGGTCGGTTTTTTGTAATCACGGCGTTGAGAAGAAGGTGCAGAGAGCCATGAGAGTTATGTATGACAGGGAAGCCGACGCGCTTTCTATTCTGATGGCCGACGGCGAAGTAGAGGAGACGAAGAACATTGCTCCAGGTGTCGAAGTCGACTTCGACTTTGAAGGCAAAGTCCTGGCAATAGAGTTCCTCAACGCGAGCAAGAAGTATGACATAGACGCCAGTGGATTGGAGGAGCCCGACCCGTATTATTCCCTTGCGGCGGCGGCGGAGCTATATGGGCTCAGCGCAACTACTCTACGCCACCAGATCGAAAGAAAGGTCTTGCGTGGAGTCAAGTTCGGACGCAACTGGGTTGTGCATAGGGATGACCTGGATGATTACGTGAGAGAGAGAAGTCGTAAGGCCAAGCCGGTCAGGAGTGCATAATAATGGCAAAGAAAATGGGGAAGACCAAAGTCCTTTCGAAAAGTAACCTAGAGGATGTGCCCGAGCAAAGTGGTGTTTACAACCTGTTAAATCAGAAGGGTGAGATAATCTATACGGGTTCGGCGAGTGCGGGGAGGCTCAAGTCCAGACTAAGCGAGCACCTGTCAAGCGCCAGTGTCAAAGACGCCAAGAAATTCCAAACACGTCCGCTATCGAGCACCGCAGAGGCAAGAAGGGTTGAAGCCGCCCTCATTGAACGCCACAAGCCAAGGGAGAACAAGCGAGGCAAGTAGCGTGCCATCTGCTACTCCAGCCCTGGAAGGCGGAGCTGGATGACCTCCGATGAGACCCGAGCTTCGCCCTCGGTCTCGAAGCCCGATACGCCTACGCCAAGGAGCCGAAAGGTCCGTCCCGGCGACAGCTCGGCGCGAAGCAGCTCCCCGGCGGCCTCGGCGATTTCGTCGGGCGACTGCACGCCTACCGCGACCGTTATCTGTCTTGTGAACGTCGTGAAGTCCGAAAGACGCAGCTTCAGCTTGACCGTGCGCCCCGTCATCTCTTTTCGTCTGAGCTGGCGCGAGACCTGCTGACTGAGCCGTCGCACGATCTCGAGCAGGGCGTCGGGTTCCTCCGAGTCACGGGAAAACGTGGTCTCGGAGCTTATAGACTTGGCCTCACGCTGAACGACCACCGGGCTTTCGTCCTCACCCAGGGCCAGCCGCTTCATATGAGGACCGTTCTTACCGAACCGGGCTTTTAGCCGCTCGTCGGAGCACGACGCCAGGTCGCCGATCGTCATGATGCCGTCGGCCTCCAGGCGCTCGGTGGTCTTGGGACCGACGCCCCACAGGAGGCTCACCTTCAGCGGCCTCAAGAAGTCCCGCTCGCTTCCCGGCGCGACCACCGTGAGGCCGTCGGGCTTGTCCATGTCCGACGCGATCTTGGCGATGGACTTCGACGTCGCAACGCCAACGGATATGGTGAGCCCCAGCTCTGCCAAGACTCGGTCTTTGAGCCCGCGGGCGATGTCCTCCGCGCTGAGCAGGTCCGTGACGACGTCGGTCACGTCGAGATAGGCCTCGTCCATGGAAAGCGGCTCGACGAGGGGGGTGATCTCCCGAAACATGGCCGTTACTGCCCTCGAGACCTCGCGGTACCGATCGAAACGTGAGCCGACCCGGAGCAGCTCGGGGCACAGCCGGACCGCGGTGCGCATGGGCATGGCGGACCTGATTCCGAAGCGTCGCGCCTCGTAGGAGGCCGATGCCACGACGCCACGATTGTCGGCACTGCCGCCGACGACCACGGGCTTGCCTCGCAGCTCCGCGTCGTCCAGCTGCTCTATCGAGGCGTAGAAGGCGTCGAAGTCCGCATGGAGGATATGGCGCATGTCCCTGACGTTGCCCTACGAAACTGGGTGTTCACACAGCCCAATTTTACAACATATGTTCCAATCGTGCGTCCAGACATACGGGGGACGCTTGGGACACGATCTGAACGGGCCTATCTCGGCGCGTGGCTGACTGTTTATAGTTGGCCCCGGCGGACGCTAGCCTACTTCGACCAGCTTGTTGAGCGCGGCCATCTCGGGAGAGTCCGAGTCGGCGTTTTGCCATCGCTGCTTTACGTTTGCGGGGGAGTCTTCTGCAGCGCTGCTTGAGTCGGAGCCGGCCTGTACCCGATTCAGCCAGAAGCTGTCCCGCACCGACGTGCGCT
>JADFQF010000459.1 GCA_022561955.1 Chloroflexota bacterium
CCATGCGGCCGAGGGAGTTGCCGGTGGGCGAGCCCTGGGCGAAGTCCCGCTTCTCTACCTCCTCGGGAGTGATGCCGAGCTGCGCCGCGCGAGCCTCCAGCAGTCCGGGCGTACGCTCCGTGCGCGTGGTGCCCGGATGGATGCAGTTGACGGTTATGCCGAACTGGCCAAGCTGCACCGCCAGGGTCCTCGTCAGGTGCACCAGGGACGCGTTGCGGGCTCCGCCGCTGAGGTTTCCGGCGCGCCTGGCGTTGGTGCCGCTTATGTTGATTATCCGGCCCCAGCCCTGCTCCTTGAGGTGGGGAATGGCCGCGCGGGCGCACCTGAGCGCGCCCACGTACTTGACATCGAAATCGCTCAGCAGCTCGTCGTCATCGATGCCGTCGATCGGGCCCGTGGCCGAGGGAGAACCACCCGGCAGAGAGGCGCTGTTGACCAGTATGTGCAGCCCTCCAAGCCGGGACGCCGCCTCATCGACCATTCGGTCGACCTGGTCCCGCTTGGTTACGTCGACGGTGAGCGCGATGGCGCGCCTGCCCGTGGAGTCCTCGATCTCCCTTGCGGTCGCCTCCAGCTGCTCCTTCGTGCGAGACGCGATGACGACGTCGACGCCCTCACGTGCCAGGTCCAGCGCGATGGCCTTGCCGATGCCCCTGCCGCCGCCGGCTATCAGTGCAAACTTTCCTTCGAGTCCAAGGTCCATGGTAGCCGCCTCCTGTCGTTGTCATGTCGATGCCGCATGATAACACTGGTTCGGGGGGTGTGCATAAAAGATTTTCAGAAAGGCGGATGTCCGTGGGAGACGAGCGTGGTGTTCAACAAGCCTGTGCCGTGAGGGAAATTTCATTTCAGAGGTCGGACAGTGGGAACGGTCGGCTCGCATCGTTCTGTCCGATATGAGCATCCGACTGACTCGCCGGAAAGGAGACATGCGACGAAGAATCCGAAGACATTGAGCCGACGGAGGCGCTCAGCTTCCGAAGCTGTCGTCGCGATGGAAAAATCGGAGTGGTCTCGCCCACATGTGGTTGCGTGTCTGTGTCTCTAGGCGTGGAGCAGGGCACCCATATCGCTAGATATGGCTGTCAAGAATCATGAGCGCTTCCGAGGGTAGAAATTTCGTTAGTTGCTGCCGTAGGTCTTCCAGAGAGAGTGGATGATGTGTTCTCTGACCTCGCCGGAGCTGTGGCTTTCCGAGCATATGGTCACATCCATGACCGACGAATCGTCCGACTGTCTTACATTGAACCTTGCCCAGCAGAGGTGATTGCCCTGTACGACCTGTGTCCAGAGCTTGATTACATATTGGTCCCGCCTGGCTCCGCTATGTACTCGGCTGCTCCATGGAACGCCGTGCGGACTCTCATACGAAGCTGCAAACATCTCTATATCGTTTGCGATTATCGAGGATGGTACATGGAACTGCTCCATTTTCGGCTCTCCTGAAACCTATTAGCCTGCGAATGCCCCGTGCGATAGCCTGATCTGTATACATCCGGCGCCTCTCAATGATTGCCCAGTGCGAAGCTCCCGTGTGGTCGGCCATCGAATGTGCTCTACTTCGACTAGGTCGAGTGGAGTGAATCATTTAACGCAGGGGTCAGAGCGTCACCTGCGGCGATCAATCAGGGCGCCTGCGCATCCGGAATTTGTGGTGGGCATGAGTAGATGCCCCCACCTATTGAAGATACCCCGGAAACAGTATGCACAAACCGAAATAGACACCCAAAAGATGCTCCCAAAAGAACTTCGGCTCCCCGTCCGCTCAAATTATTGACGATTTACTACTATTCGGGGGAAATGCCGCCTGGTGTTTCGTAGTGTGGGAGGCTGGAACCGAGCCGGTGAGCCCTCATATCTCGTTGCTATAACAAGGCGATATGCGACATCGAAATCCAGTTCGTAACGGTACTCGGCATCGACCCAATCTTAGTAACTATCTCAAAAAGGAGGACGCCTTGTTCCCGCCCGCCCACCCTCGGGGTTTTTTGTTCCTGGGGGCACATCCCCCAGGCCCTCTGCCAGAGGAGGATAGCCCCCTCTGGACTCCCCCATGACCATTTTGAGATAGTTTCTTAGCGACTATCTCAGGACGTATATCCAAATAGAACCATCGTTTGAGACAGCTACTAACGTGACACTAATGCACGGTTGGG
>JADFQF010000044.1 GCA_022561955.1 Chloroflexota bacterium
CGACCTCCTTCGCCTCTTCGACGGTCTCGCAATACGGTGCGAGGATGCCCGATGCGCCGGCGTCCAGCGCCATGGTCACATAGTGAGAGCGCGGAATCGGAATTCGGACGATGGGCACGACGCCGCTGTAGTTGAAAGCCGCAAGAAAATCGGCGACGTCGTCCCTGCCGCGGGGCGAATGCTCGGTATCGATTATCACGTAATCGAGTCCGAATGCCGACATGGTCGTCGACCAACGCGGGTTCTGGCTCATGCTAAGCATGGTGCCGTAAATAATTCCGCCCGAGTGCACTTTTCTCTTAAGCTCTTCGCCGTTCATCTAGTCCCCCTTCGCTTAGGTTAATTATCGGGTTTTCATTTACCGTCGACTGCCCGAGGATAATCGAACATGATGATTTTATCCCTACTTAGACAGGTGTCAAGGGAAGTGGACTCCTGTCGCACTCATGCAGGCAGTTACAAAACTTAAACTCAAAAAAGGCTAATAGAGGTCTCAAAACTGGGAGGACTTTACGTGGCGGCGTGCAATACTGTCTCGAGGGGACATATCGCCTGAATATTAGTGGGATCGAAGTATTTACAAACTGGTGTGGGGCCCGATGAAGCCAAGGGTACGTCTGATGGAGTTGACCGCCGTCCATAGGCCGATTTCCGCCTTCATCGTGGCTATCGCACTGTTCTTCGTAGCGTCGTTTTCCGCCGGTCCCGTGAATGCCGCTGCGCCCCCACAGCCTACTGTTCCCGGGATTTTGCTAACCGACATAGATGTCAAGGATACCAAGGACAATATACGGGACCTGTTTGAACCGGCCGAGCCTGTCATGGTCGAGGTGGTAATCACCGACACCAGGTTCCTGGTCGACGTGAGTGACGACGACCCCAACATCTCTCAGGACTATATAGTCGTCTTGAACGTCTTCGGACCCCGTGATATACCCCTCTACGATAGCCTCGAAGAAGAGGAAGAAAGCATAGAGATCTCTTCTTTGCCTGAGGAGCAGCAGGTCGTCGCCTTTCGATGGAAGATACCGTTGATCGCAAGGCGAGGCGGCTATGACGTTTTCGTAAGCATCCGGAAGCTCGATGAACCGCTGACCGTCATTGATGAGGTCGATGACGGTTTCTTCGTCGAGGTAAACGCTGAGCTGTTCGTGTCAAAGTTTCTCGTTGACTTTGGCCTTGTCGAAGAAGACGATACGCCGTCGGAGAACATCATCGTTGCGAATGCAGCAGATGGAATCCTCGTGTGGAAGATCACCGAATACCCCGAAGACTGGCTAGACCTGGTCTCGCCGGATCTGCACCAGACTCAGCTGGATACGGGAAGGATTACCCTGAGAGTGCTGGAGACGGCGCTTCTGGGTGAATTCCGGGGGGAGCTTGTTATTGAGTCCAACGCCGGGGACAAGGACATCACGATAATGGCTTCCATAGACCGTAACCCCGACGGCGACTTTACGCGAATTCGAGCTCAAGACAACAGTGTAAAGCCCGGCGAATTAATAGACTTCGTTTTCCGCATCGTGAACGAGGGCGACGTAGATATAGACTATCGCGCCATATTCTCCATAGTGAGCCCATCGGGCTCCGTGATTTACAACAGCAACTTCGTGGGAGAAGACCTTCTAATACACGTCCCTTCGGGATATGAGTCCAACAATACGACCTTCACGTGGGCTGTCCCTTATGGCTCTCTGCCGGGCGAATACATGATTACGGCACAGCTTAGGAATTACCACGACTGGGAGATGGACCCGTTTGTGCCGAAGAATGAAGGGGACGTATTCAAAGTCGAGCGTGGACCGCTCATCTCTGCCTCTCCCGGGTCATGGGCGTTCGGAACCATCATCTCGGGCGATACGCCGTCCGCGGGATTCGATGTCGTCAACGATGGCCGAGGCACCATAGAATGGGAGATAAGCAACTGGCCCACATGGATAGAACTCCTCAGGCCAACGGGGCCCGTTTTGGGGGAAGGCACCATTCAGATCAGGGTTAGGGGCGACACCCCCGCCTCCTCCCTCGCGGGCGCTATAGAGATAAGCTCAAACGGGGGCCCCATGAGCATACCGATTTCGACACACGTGCTCCCTCCGCCCACGCCAACGATCAGCGTGGCTGCAGTGCTGGCCCAGGTAGCCACTCCTACGCCGTCGCCCACCAACACGCCTCGCCCCACCATCACGCCGAATCGCGTGGCCCCACCGACTGCCACGCCATCCAGGCCTGCCATCTTTAACGGCGCCATCGCGGTCGACGGCAATGTCCTCTCGGGGGGCGCTAGACTGGTGGCGGTCATAGGGGACTACGAGACTTTTCCGGCCCTCATTCAGGACCGACGGTATATAAACCTCGTCATTTCGCCTCCAGACCAGAGCTATGTCGGCGAGGAAATTACCTTCCTTTTGGATGGCGTGCCTTCGGAGCCGCCGCTATCTTCGGTCCACTTCCTTCCCGGACAGGACAGGACGATAAATCTCAGCTTCGTTGTACCATCTTCGGCGGCCGGTACACCGACACCCCTCAGGCCGACCGCCACGGCCCTCGTCCCAAGCTCTCCGCTAGTAGCGGCCGTGCCGACGGTCACGCCAACGCCTCCACCACGGACCGCCGTGCCCGAAGTGCCTCCTGTGCTGGTGGTTGTCGTGGAGCCTCAGGTGCCGATACCCAGTGGTGCGGATGGTGACGTCGATCAACCTTCGTCCGGAGGCTGCAGCCGCACGACGGAGATTTCACTAGGCGCGGCACTCGGAAACGGGTTGCTGCTGTTGGGGCCTCTGGGATTGATCGCCGCGCTAAAAACTCGCAGGCGGACAAACAGGCTAAAGAGGTAGGAGGGCCGGTGGCGCGCCTACCCCTCGCCCTTATTCCACGAAGACTTTGACCTTGTGCTCACCGTTCTCGACGTCGATTTCGAGCTCGCTAAGCGCCGAAATCAGCTTGTCCAGCTCGTCACCATCTAGGCGTCTCACGTCCAGGTCAATGCCGTTTTCTCGGAGGGCCTCATTGACCTTATCCGCAACGCCGCCGGGTATCAGGGCGGGAAGCCTCATGCCTGCTCGGATCAAGGCCATCGGCACACGCAAGTTGACGCGCTCGCCGGACTCCTCCGCTCCAGCCTGAGAGCCGGGTTCAACGACGACACGCAGATATTTGGGAGGGTGAGTCGTCTCGTTTTCCCTTCTGGTATTGCGTTCCGAGCGTCGTGAAGACGCGTTGCCGGCCAGACTGAGCAGGCGCTCGGCTTCGTCCACACTTATCTTGCCTTCTGAGAGAAGGTCCAGGACTCTTCTTCTACTGTCCTCGTTCATTTAACTATCCTTCCGGCCTGACGCCGCATCCGCACAGGTACGCCCTCGACGTGCAAAGGGCTATTCGATGAGCACCGAACCGTTCGTGGTCCGGATAAAAAGCTCCCCGTCCCCCTCTCCAATCGTGGCCACCAGGTGGTTCTTGTCTTGCGACGCGACGTTCGAGGCGGGCAACTCCGACCGTACCCTACCGTTAGAGGTACGCGCGTCGATCCTCAGGCTCGGCTCTCCGGCGAGCTTTACGTGTACGCTGCCGTTGGACGATTCAAGCCTGCAGGCCGTGCCATGCGGCAGCTCACCTTCTAGAACGATTGACCCGTTTGTTGTCGATGCCTGGAAGGCGCCGCGCACGTCAGTGAGCTTGATGGAGCCGTTGGAATTTCTTATCTCACCATCGCCCTCCATGCCGTTGACCTCCACGCGTCCGTTGCTGGTCCGAATGTCGTGGCGGCCCTTCACGTTCTCCAAGAGTATACGGCCGTTGCTTGTCCTGACGGGACCGGAGCCTTCAATGCCGCGAAGCTCGATAGACCCGTTGCTGGTCGTGAGATCGACACTGGTAGCCGCGGGAGTCGTAACGGTAATTTCGGCGCCCGGAGACCGGCCGAACAGGTCCATCCCTCCGCTCTTGCGTTTGGCCTCGATAGTCACGGTGTCGCCTTCCTGGGCGGCCTCGAAAACGACCCTCGAGGCCCTCTTGATTTTGGCATTCATCTGAATCACACCGTCGGCGCCCGCTTCGACACGGACGCGGCCGTTAAACCCCCTTACGATCAGGTTGGGGGACTCGCCCACCGTGAAGGTCTCCTCACGAGTGCTCGGCGGCTTTTCTTCGGGCCCGTCATTATCTCCCGAAGCCTCGACCGGAGGCAGGAAAACCGTCTCCCGCCGCTCCACGTCGACGGCCCCCGGGACGGCTCCGGGGCTGGACTCGCTGGTTTCGATGGCGTCGATGAGGCGCTCCGCTTCAGCCGTCGTTATCTTGCCGGCCGCTACTAGATCCAGCACCCGTCTGCGGTCTCCGTTCATTACAGCTCCTCATTCACTCGGGGTCATCGAAAATGGACGTAAACAATCTGTGATTCATACTGAACATTAATCTCGAGGCCCCTTAGCG
Organism: Chloroflexota bacterium; assembly: GCA_022561955.1. The sequence continues at coordinate 4,429 of JADFQF010000044.1, forward strand.
AGCATAAAATGCGAAATATGACCGGTCCCGCCAGTAGCAACGGCCTCCCCCATCCCATGGGCCAGAGGACTGCCGCCGTCACGAGGAGGAGCGGAGCCAATAGCAGCGCCAGAACAAAGAAGACGGGCCAGACCAACACCAGGGGAAGCCAAAGGCCGAGTCGGTGTCCTTCGCCCCTGATTCTTAGTTGCAGTATCGACGGTGGAAACATCATCGCGACATTCTATCGATGGCTTCGTTGACGGTTATCTCTCCGCTCTCCAGCTCATCCAGGACCTGCGAATGGGACTCCGACGGGACCGCCTCCACCAGTTGGAACCGGTCAGCGAGGCTATTGAGCCTGTTCTTTATGGTTGGATAGCTGACGCCAAAGGTCCGCTCCATCTCCTTGATAGACCCGTGGCCGCGAACGAAGGCCATAACGAATACCTGGTCCTCCGCGGGAAGGCGGGCCAGGGGCGGGAGCTCGAAGCTGCCCTCGACGGCTATGTCCGTTCCCTCCAGCCGAACCCTCTCCACGATTATTGGAGCGCCCTGGGTCAGCTTCGTAAGCTCTTGCCAGTCTCTAGCCATTTTTCGTGCCTCGCCGGTTATTTTCGGGCATGTACTAACCGATATTGAGCCCAGGGCCGTAGGTTGGAGCTCCCGGCCTCGATTTCAGCTTCGTGCCGAGCCTGATGAGCGTGTCGCCAAGCCTGGTCAGCCACACATCGAGCGGAAGCGCGTCCGGAGGTTTCTCATGCGGGGACCGGCGCGCCTCGAACGTACGCTCCGCCTCCTCGAGAAGCCTGCGACGCTCCTGGTCTGCTATACGAAGATTCAATATCGGGTCCAACATCAAATTCCTCTTCCTCGACTGCCCTTGCCCTGTGCGGTACACGTCCACTATATCCGATAAGTTCATTTTAAGCAATCTTTTTATTAATATTATTAAGTTATATATTCACTTTTTAATGTTTACAGGGCATATCGGATAAGTTAATTGATTTTCCGGTCCTGCCGTATGCGGCCGAAGAACCACCGTACGGCTATCGCTCACGCTTGACACAAGATACGAGGCATGGGCACAATAAAGAACATTCGTTCTGTTACAAGAGGCAGGGATTGCACGCAAAGCTAAGGGCCGCCGAGCTATGGCACAGGTATGAATTGAGTCTTCCCGTGGACATCAAGCTGGTCGTGGCCAGCCTGGGTCTCGAGGTCGTTACGTTCCCCTTCCAGGGCAGGGTTAAAGAGGCGATAATCGAAGGCGTCATAGGCGTCCGCCCGGGACTTTCACGGCCGTGGTTCCGCTGGCTCGTCGCCCACGCCGTCGGGCATCATATGCTGCACGTCGGAACGAGCTTCTACTTTTCCTCGTGGCAGTGGGTGAACCACGCCAAGGCCGAGAGGCAGGCGGAGGAGTTTGCCGCCTGGTTCCTGGGCGGTCCGCAGGGCTGGCGCTACGCCCCTGACGATCTGGTCATACCCGCGGAGAAGGCCCAACTCGTCAGGACCGTTACAGGAGGGCGCGGCGAGGTGCCGATGGACCTGCAGGAGTCCGGCTAGGTCCCGTTCTCCTCACGGCGCCTGCTGCGTATGTATCGGGCGAAGTCTCGCACCGAATCCCACTCTTCATCGGTAAGGTCGTTGACCTCGTTGAGCCTCGCCAGCTGACTTTCGTCCAGTGGGTTGTCGTACTCCTCGGACGTGATGTATCCGGCGGCCAGGGCGAGCCTGCCGTAGGGCAGGCCGAGGACTGATGAGATGGCCTTCAGAGTGCTCACCGTCGGCCTCACACGTCCGCCTTCCAGATGGCCGACGTAGCCCTCGCTCATGCCCAGGGCGCTCGAAAGCCGCCGCTGGGGCATTCGCCTGCTCGAGCGGGCCTGCCTGACCATGCCGGCAAGCTCCGAGAACGGCCTCTGACTGCTACTCACGTGCTCCTCTCGGGCTGAATTGTTCCCTTAAGAAACTATCTCAAAATCGTCATGGGGGAGTCCAGAGGGGGCTATCCTCCTCTGGCAGAGGTCCTGGGGGATGTGCCCCCAGGAACAAAAACCCCAGAGGGCGGGTGGGCGGGAACAAGGCGTCCTCCTTTTTGAGATAGTTACTAAGTCGTACTGGGATACGGATCATGACATGAATGATGATATTGACACATATGTTCTACGACCGTATAATTTAATTCGTCAAGGTAGTCGGCTTCGCACCCGTATATACGATCTCCATGAACCGTGAAAAACCCAATGCTGACGATCCTTGTTCGTCAAAAGCTTATATCAGATCATTGATTAAAGTCCAGGAGCCAAACGAAATTGATACTATTCAAAGCCTGTCCGAGGTGCGGCGGGGACGTGGAAACGACGTATGGCGACGACGTCCACTGCGTCCAGTGCGGCAACCGGCCTCCCGTGGTCTTCCCCGGCCCCCGCATCCTTTCAGAGAGCGCGAGGCCCAAAGGGAACTTGGCCGATGGCGACGTCGACGAGCACTCCGGGATAATCTGCCCAAGCTGCGGGACCGTTAGCGTCGTTGAGCTGCAGAAGCTGCGCCCCGATGACCATACCTGCTACCGGTGCCGACGCTGCGGACACATCTTCAGCCCGACTCGTGACGGGTCCGGCGAGTGGTCCAGCACCGCCCTGATATGACCGACGAGGTCTTGGGCCTCTCTGGTAAGCTAGGCCTCGTTATGAGCAAGTTGCCTCCGGATATTGAGCGTCTTCTCCTCGTCATCGTGGAGGAGCTGAGCGGCGATGAGACCGTCGGGGTGTGCCTCGCCGGCAGCTACGCCAGGGGAGATGCCGCGACCCACAGTGACGTCGATCTGCTGAGGTTCATGCGCTCGGCGCCAAAGACGAGCGCCGAGGAGTACGGCCTGCAGATTCGCGGCGGCCACCTGGTCAGCATCACCCAGACGACGATCGAGCAGAAGATGGACGAGCTGTCGAGGCCGGAGCTTGCGATCTACGCCGTGCCCGGATTACGCCAGATGAGCGTCCTCCTCGACGCGACCGGCGCTATCGCGGACCTGAAAGCAGAGGCCGCGCGTTTCCAGTGGGCCTCGCTGCAAGGGGATGCCGACGAGTACGCCAGCTTCTCGCTGATGGGCTACGCCGAGGAGGTTCACAAGGTGCTCTCGGGCCTGTCACGCGGCGATGAGTCGACGGTGCAGCACGGCAACCTGGGGTTGAATCTGGGACTGGCGAAGGCGCTGGTCGTGCGACGCGGCGTGCTGATAGAGAGCGAGAACACGTTCTTCAGGCAGGCCCAGGACACCGCAGGCCGAGACTCGGAATGGACCAGGTGGTTCCGGCTGTCGTCGGGCTTCGAAGCCGGCCCTACCGACGAGCCTTCGTTCAGGACGCAGGGCCTTGCAGGGCTGCGCCTCTACGTCGAGACCGCCAGGCTGCTCCGGCCCGTCATCCGCCCGGAGCACCGCGAGGTCATCGACAACGCGCTGGCGGAGATTGGGGGATGAGAGACGAATCAGAATTACTTGACTTCGCAATTACTGCATGGCATGTTTGAACGCTCGATTTCCTAATAATGGCCATGTGATAAGATTATAAGATGTTGAACGAAGGGCCTAAAGGTGATCCCGACGGCCGGCGTCTAGCGCGGCAACGCGCCCTTCTATTGTCCGAGGCGTCTAAAGTGTGTAAGTTGTTAGAAATACTACTTACACGGGCTGGCGTTGACTCCGCCGTATGTTCTTCTCTCAGCAAGACCCTCGCGGGGCATGAACAGTCACAGTTGCAGAAATCTTATGGGCGTGTGGAGCCTCGAAAGAGATTCAAGGGCCATGCTTCGCAACCATTGTTGGACTCTCGAAAAGTAAATGGTCTCTATGTAGATGAGTGCGGGATATCAAGAGCGGAACCGAAAGCCCCTGGGACCATGTTCTTTTCTCTTGGGGCGATATCAATGAGCCCGGAAAACGCCGAATCATATATTACTGAATCAAATTCTGTAAAAATGGATTTCTTTGGACACACTGATCTGACTTTTCACGAGCCCTCTATCAGACATCACGACGGTCCATATTATTTCAACGGTGATGAAGG
>JADFQF010000460.1 GCA_022561955.1 Chloroflexota bacterium
AATTCGGAGCAGAGACGTTATTCCAATTGCTGAGCAGATTTAGCGATTCAACCGTATTTCAGACCGCATTTCGCGAGACTTATGGAATTACGATCGAGCAATTTGAAGAACTTTGGCTGAGAAATCTGGGGTAGTGAGAGACCTTAAAAATGGGACGCAGATAGCCTGCCCCCGGCTACCCCTGAGTTCGCAGCGAAAACGGGCCCTGACAAATCGGGGCCCGTTTGTTTTTTCTGCTCTTAGGTTACCGGCGAGGTGCCGCCGTCGATGTTTATGGCCACGCCGGTGATGTATGCGGCGCGCTCCGACGCCAGGAATGTAATCAGGTCCCCGGCCTCTATCGCCTCGCCGACGCGGCCCAGGGGCACGCGGCCCGCCATGCCTTCGTAGAATGCGTCAAGAGTCAGGTCGGGGTCTTGCTCATTGGCCCGCTCCCAGCGTCGCTCGTGCTGACCGCTCTTGATCAGGCCAATGCAGATCGTGTTGACCAGGATGTTGTCCTTGGCGTAGTCCTTGGACATCTCCTTGGTCAGCGCGATGCCCGCCGCGCGGCTCACCGAGGTCGGCACGGAGCTGGGCGCGGGGGCCTTGCCTCCCGGGGTCGTGATGTTGATGATGCGTCCGCCGCCCTGCGCTCGCATATGTGGGATGGCCTTTCGCGAGCACCTGATGGCGCCGAAGAGCTTGAGCTCGATATCGTATTTCCAGGTCTCGTCGGTGACCTCCTCGAAGAGGCCGGCGGCCGACGTACCCGCGTTATTTACGAGAATGTCGATTCTGCCGTGCGCCTCCATGAGCTTGTCGAAGAGCGAGTCGATGTCCGACGTGCTCGTGATGTCTGCCGATACCGCCATCACCTCACCGCCCGTGTCCGAACGGATCTCTTCGGCGGCGCTCTCCAGCGCATCGAGCCGCCGCGCGCATATGACGACCTTCACACCCTCTCTCGACAGGCTCAATGCCGCCGCCTTTCCAATGCCGTCGCTGCCTCCCGTTATGAGGGCGACCTTGCCCCCCAGTCCCATGTCCATCTGGTGTCCTTCCTTTCGTGCGTTAATGTCTTGCCCAGACCGCATCTTATGAATATTTTTGGCTATATGCAAATGGAGCGTTTCCAAGTGATGGGACGGCCAGCCTATACTATGACAGGCGTTAGCGCGGCGGCCTCAGCCCTCTTTGCGGTAGGCCTCGTCCAGGAGGTCGGTCACGTACATCGCCTTGATGGGGATGCCGTCCTTCTGAGCTCCGTACTGGAGCTGCAGGAGACATCCCGGGTTGGCGGTGGCGATGACGTCGGCGCCGGTCTCGCGGACCGCCTTCATCTTCGTGTCGAGAACCTTCATCGAAAGTTCTCGCTCCGTCAGGGTGTAGCTGCCGCCCGCGCCGCAGCATATCGCGGCGTTGGAGAGCTCGACCAGCTCGACGCCCGGTATGGAGCGCAGAATATGTCTGGGCTGTTCGCGGACGCCCTGTCCATTGGACAGGTGACAGGAGTCCTGGTAGGTCACACTGTAGTCGAGTCCCGCTTTCGGGGGTTCGAAGGGCAGGTCAACGAGAAATTCGTGGATGTCCTTGACGTTCCTGCTGAACGCCTCCGCGACGTCGCCATAGTCAGGGTCGTCCCTCAGAAGGTGGCCGTACTCCTTCATTCGTGCGCCGCAGCCGGCCGACGCGACGATTACCGCATCCACCGCCGACGCGTTAAAGGCATCGATATTCTTTTTCGCCAGTCCCCTGGCCGTACTCAGGTCTCCGACGTGAGTGTTCAGCGCGCCGCAACACACCTGGTCCCGCGTCACGACGACCTCGCAACCGTTGCGCGCGAGCACCCGTACGACTGCGTTCATCTGGGGGCCGTTGACCAGCGGCATCACACATCCTGAAAGCAGCGCGACCCTGGCCCTCTTCTCTCCGACGGCCGGAATTACTTGCCCCCTGGCTTCGAACACGTTTGACGGAAGGACTGGAAGCGAGCTCTCGAGCTCCGCAAGCTTCGGCGAAAGGAGCCGAAGCACTCCGGACTTCTGTATGGCGGCTTGGACCCCGGACTTCTGGTACAGCCTGAGTCCGCTGAATAGAAACGACAACCGGCCCTGGTGGGGGAGCAGCTGCTTCAAAGCCAGCCCGGTGCGGAGTCGGGTGACCAGCCC
>JADFQF010000461.1 GCA_022561955.1 Chloroflexota bacterium
CCTTCGTGTGCGACACGACGACCTCGACCTACTCTCCCTGGGGGTCGCGCTCCAGCGAGCTCGACATCTTGCTCACGGCAGAGAGGAACGGCTACACCTCGGCAACCCTGGGCTGCCCCTTCATATGCGCGGACGGCTTCATCGGCACCAGCGACTTCCGCGTGGACATTCCCGAAGGCTACCTGCTCAAGGAGGCCTACGTCGCGCAGGCCATCGCGGCGTCCGACGTTCTCATCGCCCTGACCCACTTCAAGGGCCACAGCATGGGCGTAATCGGCGGGGCCCTGAAGAACCTCGGCATCGGGGCCCAGTCCAAGCGCGGCAAGCTGAACGTCCACATGGGCGGCCACCCCAACTACGGTCTCGGCGCGGCCGGCGTGTTCCATCCGGAGGCGTTCAAGGGCAAGGCGAACACCCCCGACTGGGAGCTGCTCGAGGACTGCTGCCCGTTCAACCTGTTTAAGATCAATGATAACGACGAGATAGAGTGGGAGCGCGAGAAGTGCGCCACCTGCCTGGGCTGCTTCGGCGTCATGGGCCCGCGCGGCATCATCGACATTCCTCCCGTTAACTTCGACGCGGTCGACGTCGCGATTGCCGACGCCTGCCTGGGCGTGGAGAAGGCGGTAGGCCGAGACAAGGTCGGCTACATCAACATGGCCCTGGACATCTCGCCACGCTGTGACTGCGCCAACCACGCCGACGTGCCCATCGTCCCGCATCTGGGCGTTTTCGCCAGCACGGACGCGGTGGCGATAGACATGGCGTGCGTTGACAAGGCCAGGGAATCCGAGGGCATTCCGGGCTCTGCGTCCGAGATGATGGAAGCCAACCATCCGGGCGACGCCAAGTTCGAGGCCGCGGCGGCCACCTTCCACGGCCAGAGCGAAGTCGCATCGATCAACACCGGCCACGAGATTGGTCTCGGAAGCCGCGATTACGAGCTGATCGACGTCGAGCCGGACTCCCCCGAGCGCTTCCGCTTCCCGTACGACAAGCGGACCAGCAGGCCTCGGTTCATGGAGCGATTCAAGAAGTTCCAGCCATTCCCCTACGACAGACACGACGGCAAGGGCTTCGATCGAAACGACGAGGTGGACCTGGAGGCAATGAAGCGCCACTACGAGGTCTCGACAAACGGCCACGTTGACGTGGAGATAGAGGAGCTTCAGCCCGCCGACGACAACTAGGCCAATAGCTACTCAGCAGAGGGACGTGCTTAGGCATCTGGCGCGTCCCTTTTGCATTCAAAGACAGCCCTGTTCTTTTGCTCTCCCCTCGGCAAGCAGAAGATTGTGAGGGCATTAGCTCTCCCCCTTGGCAAGGGCTCACTGGGGTAGGTATTTGAGGTTTTCATATCTGATGATAGGTGATCGTCAATTGGGGATTACGGCGAGGTCCTTACACTTTCAAACATCTCACCCTCACCTTAATCCTCTCCCTGAGGGAGAGGAAACAATGTCTCCCCCTTGGTAAGGGGGAGATTTAGAGGGGGTGAAAGGCTCTCCCTTATGAAGGCTGCTGTTTGTACTTGTCTTAGACTTTACCTACCCCAGTGAGCCTTGGTAAGGGGGAGAGGACAATATCCCTTGCTCCTCGGGGGGAAGGTCAGTTGGACATCTAAATATGCTCCAATCTGCGCAGGCGACGCGACCCCCACTCAATCTCCCCCTTGCCAAGGGGGAGAGGATTCGAGCCTGTCCTGCCCGACTCCTTGTAAGGAATAAGGCCGGAGTCCGTCCCCACGGACCGAGTCCTCGGAGAGATCGTCGAAGGAATAGGGAGACTCTGTTGGCCGGGGGAGTCCTCTAGGCTAGGACCTGCATGCTGTAACGGGACCGCAGCTGCCTGTTCTCCGCGAACCGCTTCAGGTCCAGCATCGAGATGTCTATCGAGGGCTCGTCGCCCGTGATGAGCTCGGCCATGCTCCGACCGATCATCGGTGACTCCTTGAAGCCGTGCCCGCTGAAGCCCACGGCGAAGTAGAGGCCGTCGATCCCGTCGACCCTGTCCAGGATGGGATGCCAGTCCGGGGTCGTCGTGAAGAGGCCCGACCAGCCGCCGCGAAACAGCGCGTGCGACATCTCCGGGATGCGCTTGGTAAGGTTGGAGAAGGCCCTTTCGACCATCGGCATATCCACGCT
>JADFQF010000462.1 GCA_022561955.1 Chloroflexota bacterium
ACGGGAAAGGTGGAGATACTACGCTATACCGCCGTGCAGGACGTGGGCAAGGCCATTCATCCCTCCTATGTCGAGGGCCAGATTCAGGGAGGTGCGGTGCAGGGAGTCGGCTGGGCCCTCAATGAGGAGTACGTCCTGGACGAAGCGGGACAGATGCTGAACTCATCGTTCCTGGACTACCGGATGCCGACGACGCTGGACGTGCCGATGATCGACGCGGTCCTGGTCGAGGTGCCGAACCCCGGACATCCCTTCGGCGTTCGGGGCGTCGGCGAGGTGCCCCTGGTGCCGCCTATGGCAGCCATTGCCAACGCCATATACGACGCGATCGGCGTGCGCATGTACGAGCTGCCGATGTCGCCCGGCAAGATCGTCGCCGCGATGCGCGAAAAGAGCGGCCAGTAAACCTGGCTCGGCTAGGGCGAGCTAGGCAAGGCCCGCCAGCTGCTCGGTCTGACGTGATATTCGGCTGCCGTGTTCGTCTGCAAACCGCTTGACGCCCCGGTAAATGGACTCGGTGTCCAGGTGGGCCTCGGTGATTACGTCCGATTCCGTGCCGCCGGTCAGCCACTCGTCATGCCAGTCCGACACCAGCGAATACTCGTCCGTCAGCGGACCGACGCTCTGGTACGGCCATACGCGCCGAGTACCCGTGCTCACCACCATCAGGTCGTACGCGGCCTCGGACGGGAACACCGAGTCTTGATATTCCTTGGACTGTCGATGGAACAGGGCCTCGCTGATCGCCGAGACCACTTTTACGTTGACTCCGTCCTCTTCGAGCCTGGTCAAGACTTTAACGAGGTTGACGGTTGAGGACGACCCCTGCACGAGGACGTACCCGTGCCTGGGCTTTCCCGGATCGAAGTCCTTTATGACATAGAAGCCCTTTGCCGCGGCCTTCAGGTCCGTGTCGGCAAAGGTCGACCTGTCCGCGGCGGGGAAGTCCGGCCTCGCGACCTCGAGCACGATCACGCCCACCTTCGGGTCCCTCGCGGCAATCTCTACCGCCGCAAAATACGCGGGCGCGACGTCGTTATAGTCCCAGAAGCTCAGCGTGATGACCTGGTTTCTGGGGAACAGCTTCCATACCTGGGGCGAAAAGATGCCGAAGTGCGTCCTTGCGTCGGCCGCGGTCTCAGGGCCAGAGTGGCCGGCCAGCACGTTCAGGACGCCTACCCGAAACGGGCTGTTCTGGTTCTGCTGGCTCCACACGCGCGCCGGCAGGTACATCAGCGGGGTGAACGCACCGTATGTGCCGCTGATCGCCCAGACGCCGACGTGCTTTTTCGGGTCAAGAGAGGCGCTCTGGCCGATGAGGCCTATCGCCGTCGACGCGTTGCCCGCCTCCTGAATAGCCGCCTTTAGCCGCCTTCCCGCGGGGTTCTTCACCGGGTCGTAGTGGTCCCAGAAGGATCCGCTCTCGACGTTGATGGACTCCGCGAGGTCCGCGGCTACGATGACGAACCGATTTTCCGTCACGTAGTTCATCCATTTGGAGATCTCGGATATCGCCCGTCGGGTGCCGCGCACATTGCCCGGCTCCTCGAACAGCTTTATCGATACATCCTTCTCCTCGCCCGAGATAGGATTCTTGACGGTTACGGTCTGCGGCTCGACAGGCAGATTCTTAACGGATAGGCGCGGGTCCTGGAACGGGTCCACCGTCCTGTCAATGCGCAGGGGCATGTCGTCGTCTACCGAGTCGCCGATCTCTACGAGCCTGTCCGCGATCCAGTCGCCGAGTCCGTTCTCTTCCAGTACCGACATGGCGACGTCCATGTTCGTCTTGAGCTGGATCAGGCGCTCCCGGTTGTCGGTGACGGCGCCGTCTCGAATGCCCTGGAACTCGACGCCGAAGCGCTTCTCGAATGTGGCCGCCAGAGCCTGGAAGTAGTCGCCGTTCATGGCGAAGGCGTAGGGATGGCTCGCGTAGCTGACGATCTGGTCGCCGTATCCTGGTATCTTGCCGTTCTCCGCCGCGGGCCACCAGCCCTTGACGGTCTTGCCGATGACGATCATGGGGCGGTCGTCGGTGGGGTCCCAGTCCTCCATGGTCTTCAATGCGGCCACGACCTGTTCGTAATTGTTGCCGTCCTCTAGTAACAGGGTGTTCCAGCCGTAGGACGCCCACTGGTCCTGA
>JADFQF010000463.1 GCA_022561955.1 Chloroflexota bacterium
TCCCACTCCAGCCTCCTGCGGTCCAGCATGCCTGTCCACGACGCCATGGCGTAGCTCATCGGCACCGTTTTGCCGAACCACCTCCGATAGAGAAACGCGCCGACGTCTGACCACTGGCTTAGACGGGAGTTCAGCTCCGGGAATGCGTTTCTGAGCCACAGGACTCTGGCGGGAAGGTAAGAGGTGTGCTGAGGACAGCCGGTCCGGTCGTATACCTCCACGACGTCGAGCTCCCGCTTCAGGGCTGCGACCTCGGCGGTGGGCTGCGTGTCCGCATAGGTGTAGATCGGCGTGACCGGGCTTCCGCCGCCGTCCACTCCCAGGACGCTGCTCGCGATGGTGTCCATGGCCACGCCGGCGATATGGCCGGCGACATCACCGGCGGCCGTGAGAACCATGTCGAGCGCCTCTTCCACGAGCGAGGCGATATGCTCGGCGTCCGCCACGACGCCGCCGTCAGGAGTCGTGACCAGCTCATGACCCAGCCGGGCCTCCAGCCCCGGTACGCGACTGGCATTGGCATCGTATATCGCGGCCCTGACTGAAGAGCTGCCGACGTCGATGGTCAGGACCAGTGGGCGTACGGTCTTGCTTCCCATAACGATCACATTTTACGTCGCACGAGGCCTGTAGCGCCACTCGAGCCCCCGATAGCCGCCGACCTGAGACAGATTTTTGCGCGACGACACGGTCGCCAGTGCCTAAGTCTTGTCTCCCTACGTCCACCTCAGGAGTGGTATACTCCGTTGTCGATGATAGGCGTCCATTTGACGCCGTGCCGGAGGCTAAAACTTCGACTCGGGCACACCCTGGCATCAGAATCCGGGCCGGAGTAAATCCATGAAGATAACGGAACTGCGCCTTCGTGAGCTACAGGGTACGATGGAGCACGCGGACCCTTTCTGGGAAGAGCGGCTGATCCGGCCGCAAGACATCTACCCCAAGTATAAAAAGCAGGGCATTCCTGGAAATCCTCGCAGCCTCGGCGACGGCAAATACGAGATGCGCTCGACGTTCCTGGAGATTCACACGGATGAGGGTGTGACCGGCCTCAGCGGGCCTCTGGACGCCCATCAGGCCTTCATAATCGACACGCAGCTCCGCCCCATTCTGGTGGGGGCGGACCCGATAGCAATCGAGACGCTGTGGGACCAGATGTACCTCAGCTCGATCCACGGACGCAAGGGCGAAAACATGATGGCCATAAGCGTCGTGGACTGCGGCCTGTGGGACTTGAAGGGAAAGTGGCTGGGCCAGCCGGTGTACCGACTGTTGGGCGGTCCCAGCAGGGATGTGATTCCCGCCTACGCCAGCGCGCTGGGCTATTCCATAGAGCCCGAGGACGTGGCCCGCCGCGCTAAGGAGATGGTCGCGCAGGGCTATCGAGGGACCAAGTGGTTCTTTAGAGACGGGCCCGCCGATGGTCCCGACGGAGTGAAGCGCAACCTGAAGCTGGCGGAGACGCTGAGAGCCAGCGTCGGCGAAGACGTCGACATCATGCTGGACGCCTGGAACAGCTGGGACGTTCCATACTCCATCAACATGGCGCGCAGACTGGCCGAATACAACGTTCGCTGGCTGGAGGAGCCGGTCCTGGCGGACAAGCTGGAGAGCTACAAGGAGATTCAAAGAAACTCTCCGATACTGATTTCCGGAGGGGAGCACGAGTACACCAGGTGGGGGTTCCGCTACATCGTGGAGCACAAGGCCATGGACGTGCTGCAACCCGACATATACTGGTGCGGCGGCATCAGCGAGGCGGTCAAGATATGCAACCTGGCCTCGGCGTTCGACCTGCCGGTGGTCCCTCACGGGCACTCGTCGTACGCGACGGCGCACCTCATAGCGTCGCAGTCGCCGAGCACATGCCCGGTCCAGGAATTCCTGGTCAAGTGGAACGCCGTGCACCAGTTTTTCCTGAAGGACCCCATCGTGCCCCGTGACGGCGTCATCCAGGTGTCCTGGATCGACAAGCCGGGACTCGGCCTGGAGCTCGATGAAACTAAGATCGAGACCGAGAGGGACCTGAGCCGGGGAGACCCGCCTTAAGGGGCCGCCTCTCGGCTCATAGTGGCCCACGATCCAAATTAGCGACTTGAGGATTTCAAATTGAAGATCACCGATGTGTCCACGACCGTGC
>JADFQF010000464.1 GCA_022561955.1 Chloroflexota bacterium
CCAGGGGATATTGCCCAGTGGCTCGACTAGATTTATAGGGCCAGACCTTAAAGGTGGAACGGGCTCTCCTCTACGAGGCCGACGACGTCAACGGGTACGATGGGCAAATTCAGGGTTTTCAGTAAAAAGTCATGAATACTGCAAGCGGAAAATATATCACGCCCTCCGATCAGGCCCCCTCCTTCCTCCGCGACTACCTGGACAAGACGCGCGAGTTCAGCCGGAACGCCAACCTCTACGTGCTGCACGTAATCGGCATGGACATGATCCACGGATCGTTCACGGTGCTCTTCAACCTGTACCTGCTGGCCCTGGGCTTCGACGTGAGATTTATTGGCCTGCGACTGATGATCGGGTTCATCGCCAGCGCCGTGACGGCCATGCCCGCCGGCCTGGTCTCGGACCGAATCGGGCGCAAGGCCTCGTTCATCCTGGGCGACGGCATTGGCGCGGTCATTGCGCTCATCATGATCAGCTCGCGCAACGAAACCATTCTTCTCGCGGGCCCCGCGCTGGTCGCCTTCTTCAACAACCTGCACCACACATCGGAAGCCGCCTTCATGATGGAGAACAGCAAGGGGTCGGAGCGCGTCCACCTGTTTTCCGTCTCGACCAGCTTCCGTACGATATCGTCCATGTCCGGCGCGCTCATCGCCGGGTTCGTTCCCCTCATGTTCATCGACGACATCGGCAAGGTGGACGCGTATCGATACGCGACTTACGCGGGCCTGTCGCTGTGGTTCATCTCCCTGATACCGGCGCTCATGCTGAGGTCGGGCGAGGCCGAGGAGCACCCTGAGCAGGGCCCGGCCGTTGAACCAACTTCCGCAAGGAGAACGGGCGGCATACGGTCGCTGTTCGCCGACATACATCACCCTAGAAGGATCGCCTATTTCGTCTTGACCAGCGCCTTCATCTCCCTGGCCGCCGGAACCGTCGTGCCGCTGCTCAACGTCGCTTACCACGAGGGACCCGTCCAGGCGGGCGAGGGAGCCCTTGGCGGCATCTTCGCGGGCGGAGAGCTTGGCGTGGCCCTGGCAAGCTTGGCGGTCCCACTGCTGGCGGCGCGCATGCTGAAGGTAGACGCGATCGCCGTAACTCGCCTGATATCGCTGCCCTTCGTGTTGGCCCTGGGGTTCATTCCCCTGTTCATAGGCGAGGGCGCCTTCCTGGTCGCGCTGGTCGCGCTCTCCCACGTAGGCCGCTCCACGATATTCCGAATGACCATGCCGCTGGACGACGCCTTCAACATGGAGGTCCTGGAGCCGCGCGAACGGGCGACAAGCACCGGAATCGAGATTGCGATAGGGGCCGCGGTCTCGGCGGGCGCCATATACGTCGGCTCCAGCCTGATGGCCTCGGGCGACTTCATGACGCCGTTCCTAATCATGGCCGCGGGCTACCTCGTGTCCACCGTCATTTACTGGAAGGTGTTCCGGCCCCTGGAAAGCTCGCTCCGCACTGACGACAAACCGGTAGTCGAACCCCTGGTCGACGTCGTGAACGCAGACTGATGATATACTTGCCCTTCGGGTCGCGATACGTGCTCCGATTCCGTGAATTAAGCTATGAAGTGCGCTAAACTACGCCTCTGCTATCATGTACCCAAAGGCGGTCCGACCATCTCCGCGCACGACGTGTCGTCGTATCGACAAGCCAGGAGATTGCCCGCCCCGCCAATTCGTATTAAATTGTTCAGATAGACATTTACGAGATAGACGATAACGGAACATCTGGGAGGAGACGAATGGTCGCCAAGAAGAGAGACCCCGCGCTAGTGGTGATACAGCTTTCGGGCGGTAACGACACTCTGAACACGATCGTGCCCTATAGCGACGGCCATTACCATGACAACCGGTCCACCGTGGGGATCGCGTCCGACGCCGTGCTTCCCATAAACGACGAGCTCGGATTTACGCCGCACATGGCGCCCGTCAAGAAGCTCTGGGACGAGGGCAAGGTCGCCATAATCAACGGCATCGGCTACCCCAACCCAAATCGCTCGCACTTTCGCTCCATGGATATCTGGCATACGGCCCTGCCCGACGAGATCGGCACCGAAGGCTGGCTTGGCCGCGCCACCCGTGACCTGGACCCAAGGGCGGAAAACGTACTGACGGCGGTGAACTTCGGAC
>JADFQF010000465.1 GCA_022561955.1 Chloroflexota bacterium
CGGATGGAGGCGCTACGTCCGAAGCCGTGGGGCGACCTCCTCGGCGAACAGTCTCACCGAGTTCAGCATCTTGTCCTATAGAATCCTTCCGCCAACGTTGGACTCCATTATGAATCCCGAGAGGCCGAGATCGTCGCGTAGAGACGTCAGCTTCTCGTTGACGCTCTCGGGAGTGCCGTACGCCAGCCTGTCTCTAAGCAGGTCTTCGTAAGTGATAGTCGAAAGCCTGTCGGACCTCTCCGATCGCTCTTCATCGGCGGTCGTGCCGGACTTTCCGATCGACCCGGTGAATGCCCGCATGAGCCTTGCGTAGGCGTGCATTACGCTAGCTTTCGGCTCTGACAGGGCCCTCTCCGCATCTTCGGAGATGTAGATTGGTATCCTCAGTATCACCTGACCCTCGCCCGCGTGCCCTGCCCTGCCCCACTCGTCCTTGTATTCCTCGATGGCCGAGGCGAGCTCCGGGACGGTCATGCCGCGGAGCCCGACGAGTATGTTCAGGCCCTGCTGCGCCATTATCGTGAAGGACTCCTTAGTCGTGGCGGCGGCCCATAGCGGAGGGTAAGGCGACTGGTAAGGCTTCGGGATTACATTCAGGTTGTTGAAGCTGTACGTCGCGCCCTCGTATGAAAAGTTCTCCTCGGTCCAGGCAAGCCTCATCACTTCGAGATACTCCTGGAATCGCGACCTACTCCCCTCGTAGGGAAGGTCGTACCCCTCATACGCCGTCGTGAACGCGCTGCGTCCGACTCCCAGGTCAAGCCTTCCCTTGCAGATGTTGTCCAGCATGGCGACCTCCTCCGCCATCCTGATGGGATGTCCCAGGGGCAGCACTAGAACACCGATTCCCACGCGAATGCGCTCCGTCCGCTCAGAGATGGCCGTCGCGAGTATCAGGGGGGCGGACACTATGGATGGCACTCCCCCGACGTTCTTGTTGCTCGCGAAGTGGCGTTCGGCAAGCCAGACGCCGTCCAGTCCGAGTCGCTCGGCCTCGCCCGCCATCATGAAGGCCTCGTCGAAGGCCTCTTGCTGAGTCAGCTCCGGCCTGTAATCGCACTCCATGATTAGACCTATGTGCATCTGCTCCTCCTTAAGGAGACTGACTGTCAACCTAGACTATCGGCTCAATCTCGCGTCGGGGTGTCTATGAAGCCTTCGCCGAATCCCGCCTCTCTGGCCGCCCATGCGCCGGCGACCCGTCCGCTAAAGAGAGACGGACCCAGCATCGTTCCCTCCAGCCCAGCGTCGCCGTTTATGTGGCCGCCGGCCATTCCCGCCAGCTCGCCGGCCGCATAGAGGCCGGGAATAGGCTCGTAATGCTTGTCCACGACCCGGCACTGCATGTCCGTCTTTACCCCTCCGAAGTTCTTGCGGGCCAGGGGGAAGAAGTGCAAGGCGTGGAACGGCGGCTTCTCCAGCATGCGCCGGCTGCCCAAGGGCCGTCCGTGGTCCGGGTCTGTCTCCAAACCGCTGTCGACAAAGCCGTTGTATCGGCCCACCGTTTCAACAAACGTGTCTTGTGGTACCCCTAACTCGACCGCCAGCTCCTCCAGGGTGTCCGCGTGCATGATGTGCGGAGATTCCTTGAAGAGGGCCTCGACCTTGGGCGGGTCCTTCTGGACGGTGCCGGGCTTGTAATACTGCGGGTCGCCCACCACCATGCCGTCCTTCATCGTGTCGTCGATAATAGTCCACGAATGGGGCGGGTCCTGGGCGAACATCGCCGGTGCGCCCGACGCCCCGCCCTGCAGGTCCTCGTTGTGGAACCTCTTGCCCTGCATGTTCACCCAGATGGCGTCCGGAAGTCCGCGAACGACGAGCCCGCGCCTGCCGCGAGGGTCCTTGTGGTCGGGAATGGAGAAGACATAGAACCAAATTTTGTCCATATGGGTCTGAATGCCGCCGACGTTGGTCACCATCTCATATCCGTCGCCTGTATCGCCGACGTGTGTGCCCTCCAGCACTTTCATGCCCTTGAGGTCGGGCCGGTACTTATGAATCATGTCGATGTTGGAGTTCATTCCGCCGCTTCCCAGGACGATCGCGTCGGCGTAGTAATCGGTAATCTCTCCAGCTTGGACGTTCTCGGCACGAACGCCTACCACCCTCCCCTGGTCGACAATCAGCTCC
>JADFQF010000466.1 GCA_022561955.1 Chloroflexota bacterium
GATCACCCAAGCGAGTTCTCTTGCCGTAGCCGACCCGCACGTCAGAGTCGATTGCGAAATCGGTGATGAGGAACAGGCTATCATCCGGGCTACCATCAAAGAAGCCCAGATCATCTACTCTTGCGTCGGTCTGTGGATTTAGTTCGTTACCGCTTGAGGGGCCGCCAACGGGTCCGGTCTCAACCCGCGTAATCTGCACTGCCTCAAACATATCATTGATGTATTCAGAATCCTCACTCTCGTCGGCTTTGAAATTATAGGGCCCGCCCAATCCGCAGCCTGGCGGCCTTGGTCCGCAGGCTGCCAACAAGAACAGCCCTAACGCGCATGCAGCGAGGACACCTATCATCGAAGGGGGCTTCATCATTTGCTCCGTTCCAAAGTCCACTGGAAGGTGGATGTGCCATTGCCCCCGGCGAAGGCCAATGACAGCGAGCTTGGTCTATTTACCGACCACGGCGCATCGTTTTTCAGAGTAAGACGATTGTAATGCTGCGTAAGAAGTAAATCAATACCAAGAGTAATAAATACTATTAAAGACAATAATAGAAAATAATGGCCGTTCACGCCGAAGCCTCCCTGCGTTACACCAGTTCAGTCCCCGTACCCCATACCCCCAACCCCCGTACCCCTTACCCCCGAACTCCCCGCCCCCTGCTACAATGTGCCTCGTATCGCCGACCTGGATTGCAGGGCTAGGAACCGGAGGCGGCTTCGATATGATCGATATGCGGGACGCCATGCGTGAGATCGTGAAGCTCCGCAAGGACGACATCGTGGTTAGCACCGAGACCTCCATCGGAGCCTGGGCGGACGTCACGGACGACGTTACGCTTGACCTGCCCATTCCGGCCATGAGCAAGGGCTCCTCCATGGCCCTGGGCGTGGCCCTGGCGCAGCCGGACCGCAGGGTGATCCTGTGGGACGGCGACGGCTCGCTGCTGATGAACCTGGGCAGCCTGGTGACCGTGGGAGGCATGGCCCCGCCCAACCTCTATCACATCGTGTTGGACAACGGGATTTATGCCATGACGGGCGGTCAGCCGGTCCCCAACGCCGATGGGCTCGACTACCAGGGCCTGGCCGAGTCTGCCGGATACGCCAAGACGTACCTGTTCGATAACCTGGAGGACTGGGTCACGGGCATCGGCGAGGTGCTGGAGCAGAAGGGGCCTGTCTTGATAGTGATGAAGACGGCACCCGAGCTTACCGACTGGCGCAACAATCCGCCGCCGCCGGGCCGTCGCATGCCCGAGGCCGCGCCCGTAGCCAGGGCCGCGTTGGCTGGTTCCTGAGAGAAGGGACGATGCGGGAATCCGGAATGGCTGATATTCTCGTCAGAGAGGAGAAGCCCGGCGACTACGAGACGATTCATACGGTGGAAGCAGAGGCCTTTGGCCGCCCCGAGGAGGCTGACCTCGTGGACGCGCTCCGTGCACATGGTGTCCTGGCGCTGTCTATAGTCGCGGAGATAGACGGTGCAGTGGTTGGCCATATCGCCTTCTCCCCAGCCACGATAGTGGGAGAGGAATGCACTGTCGAAGCGGTTGCTCTCGCCCCGGTTGCGGTCACGCCCGAGCATCAGAACAAGGGCGTTGGCTCTGCGTTAGTCCGCGAAGGGCTTCGGATGTGTCGAGAAGCCGGTCACAGAATCGTATTCTTGACGGGCCATCCGAGCTACTACCCGAGGTTTGGTTTTCTGCGTGGTAAGGACGTTGGCATCAGCTGCAATCTGGTTGATCCGTCCTCCGACGCATTCATGGTGATTGAGCTCGTCAGTGGGGCGCTTGCGGGGTGCAGGGGAGTCGCAAAGTTCCTTCCGGAATTCGACGGTGTGTAGGCCTTCTCCGCTACAAGTGTTCCCTAAGTTTTCAGAGGTGCAAAAAGATTGGACAAACTGACGAAGGATGACGTGCTGCGATTGGCCGCTCAGGCCGGTCTTGATGTGGATGACGCGCGGGCCGAGACGATAGCCTCTCGTCTCTCTGCAGTCCTGGAAGAGCTGGACGAAATACCGGAGAACGCCCTCGAAGGCGTGGAGCCGGCGCTGACCTTCGGTGCAGAGGAGCAAGCCAGTGACTAGCGCAGACCTCCACTTCAAGACCATTGCCGAGCTTGGGGACATGATCAG
>JADFQF010000467.1 GCA_022561955.1 Chloroflexota bacterium
GGCAGGAGCAGCGTCACCATCAGCCATTTGGGCGTGGCGCCCATCACGGCCAGATCGTTCGCGTTGACCTGTACGACGTACCAGCCGATCAGGTCCGTGGCGAAGGTAATTGGGTCCGTCTTGGTGACAAGATATCTGTCGCCAAAGTCGATGAGGGCCGCGTCTTCCCCGGCCTTCGGTCCGAGGACGACTCGCGGGTCCTTGATTTCGATCTTGCCCAGTAGCCTGCTCAGAAGCTCGAGGGGTAGCTTTCCTGCTTGCATTTGTCTCGAAACGGCCTACATTGGATTTTCCCTGGATGCTATCATAAGCCGGTGTGGCACCGCATGTCTCGTCCCGATGGAGAGAAGCATCGTGATGCCGGCACGGGCTGGATTTACCTTTGGAAAGAATATCGGGCCTCTTTGAGTTACTCGAAAAAATGATCACGACCATATTCTTCGACCTGTACAACACGCTGGCGGGATTTCAGCCGTCGCGCTTCGAGATCCAGTCTCAGGCGTTGGCCGACTTCGACATCCAGGTGACGCCCGAGGGGATTCTGCGCGGCTACGCCCTGGCGGACGAGCTCATGTCGGAGCAGAACGCTACGAAGCCGATGCGCGGCCTCGACCGGCAGGAGCGTCGAGATTTCTTCGCCGAGTACGAGCGAAGAGTCCTGAAGGGCGCGGGCGTCGAGGTCGATCTCGATAAGGCGCTGGACATCTGGCGGCGGGTCAGAGAGGTGCCCTACGGCCTGACCAGGTTCGGCGACGTGCTGCCAGTATTAGAAGCTCTGAAGCAAGAGGGTCTCACCTTGGGGCTGATAACGAACATCAATCAGGATGGCGGCGAGCTGGCCGACAGCCTGGGCCTGACGTCGCATCTGGACTTTACCGTTACTTCAGGCGAGGTGGGGTCGGAGAAGCCCAAGCCGCCAATCTTTCTTGCCGCGCTGGAAAAGGCCGGGGCGTCGCCAGACGAAGCCGTGCACGTGGGCGATCAGCTCACCTCGGACATCGACGGCGCACGAGGCGTGGGCATCAGCCCTGTCCTGCTGGACCGCGATGGAAACCACAAGGGCTATACCGAGGCGCCCCGTATAGAAGGGCTGGCTGAGCTGCCCGGAGTGCTTGCCGGCCTCTGAGCCGTCAGCCTCAACATTTGCCGACATGAAAGGAGGCCGGTTCACTGCCGGCCTCCTAAACCGAACTGGTCGAGTGTACGGGGGCGCTAAGCCGCGACGGGCGCTCGGAAGTCGGCGCCAATCAACTCCCCCGTCATGACGTGCTGCTTTAGACCCGCAAGGCCGTTGCGCGTCCCATTCTCGATCTTGCGCCTGACGAAGAGCTTCTCCATGAGCGAGCCCAATACGCCAAATCGCATGTTCACGTTGATCTCTGTGTAAACGAGCGTCTTGTCGCCCTGAGGCGTTATCTTCCACGTGCTGGTTGACTCGTCAATCAGTCCGAAGGGCTCGATCTTGTAGGTAAAGGAAACTCCCTCAACCCAATCGGTGACGAACTCCTCGACCCCGCCGAAACCAGGGATCTCGCAGTGCCGGGCCGCGTCGACACCGCTATTGCTGCTCGATGTGGAGTGAGACTCGCTGACCCCGGGGGCCCACTTCTGCACACTGCCAAAGTCGGCGAGCACCTCCCAGACCCTCTCGGCCGGGGCGTCAATTACGATCTGTCCTGAAACCTTTGTCATATGCCTCTCCTAGAGTGATGATTCTTCAAAATCGTTACCGGTCAATCCACGGATTACCTTATCCAGGACGCCAAGGGCACCTCCTCCATTCGTCTAACTGGCTATTTTTGATAGGTTATCTATAAAAACCGGTGCTCCGGTTTTTATAGTGGCGATACTATGAGCTTCACTCACCGGCGGCCGCGGAGCCTCCGGACGCTCGCCCGTCTGAGCTCCATAACTTTCCGGCGAGCACCAATTCGAGCGCACGACCCGCCGCATCCATGTCCATATCAGGCTCCCACGTGAGCTGAATCTGTAGTCCCAGCATCGTTCCGGCGATCACACGCGCTATCGCCTGGGAATCGACCTGGGGGTCTGCTCTGCCCTCGTCCTGTGCCTCGGCAAAGGACCTGGCGAGCTGTTCGAGGTACGGCTTGAAGGATGGAAGCTGGCC
>JADFQF010000468.1 GCA_022561955.1 Chloroflexota bacterium
CGGGGCGAGTCTAATCTTACTCAATCGGGACTCATATCGACAGCCCGCAGAGACGGGATTGGACAAGCGCCGCCGGCACTCCCCGGACCGGGAATGTGGAAATAGTAGCTATTTCAGGCGCTTGAAGTAAAAAGTAAGGGCCTCTACCATTCCATGCCGCCCCTACATGCCCTATAATCTGGGTTACTTAATCAGGAATGCAAAGGGACAGGTTAAATTTTGGGCGGACTGTTCTCTGAAATACCAATTCTTCTGCTTCTTGCGACGCTGATAGGTTACGTGCTTGGCGCGTTGCCTATTGCCAGCTATATCGCCAAGCGACACGGCGTCGACGTTTTTGCGGTGGGCACGGGCCTTACAGGGGCATCGAACGTCCGGCGGCATGTCGGCAATTTGCCCGGCGGCTTTGTTCTTCTAGGAGATCTAGGCAAGGGTGCTTTGGCGATCATCATCGCCAAGCTCTTTGGCGTCAGCGGCCTGTGGCTCATGGTCCCCGCGGGGGCGTCGATCATCGGTCACTGGAGGTCCGTCTTTACAGGCTTCCGCGGCGGAGACGGGATGGCGACACTGGGCGGAATCATAATCGCCGTTTTCCCGGTATTTGGGTTCGCGGCGGTGGCGGTGTCGATGATTATCTCTCTGGGCGGGCAGAAGATGCCCTACTCCTCGTTGCTCAACGTAATCTTCGGCTACAGTACGCTCATGGTGCTGAATCTCACCTACTACGGCGACATGGACATGGTCATGGTCATGACCAAGGGCATCGGCATCCTATCCGCAATGGTGCTGGGCTATGCCACTCTTGGCCACTTTCGACGAAGACGCCGCGACGGTTGGGACGAGCTCGATGAACCCGAAGGTTCGGAAGGCGCGACGGAGCCAACCAGCCTCGGCCAGTGAGGCGTGCGGCCCGGTGTGTGCCTCATACCTGAGCCGGCCGGTTGTGTCGACGTAAGGAAAGTCGGCTACGGTTCAAGCGAGACGCACGTAATCGTCCTGACCACGCCTTCGAGATGGTGAATCTCGGTCGTAACCACGTCGTTGATCTTGACCAGATCCGCTGCCTCCAGCACCGCGATGACATCGTAGGGACCCGTAACCCTGTCCGCGTCGGCAACGTCCGAGCGGCCCCTCAACAATTTGACCAGGTTAGTAGAGTGGCCCGCGGCCATTTCGATGAGAACGTAAGCTCTGACCACTTGATTACCTCCTGCTCAACCAATTAACGGATGGGTTCCTTATTCGAGGATGCTCGTCTTGCGATGTATATTAGATATCGGGCCTCGAAAAGGCAACCGTCATTTAACGAGGCCGCTGGTGCCCTACCAGTTCGTGAATGCGCCGTCGTTTCGTCGCAGCAGAGGTGGCCAGCCCATCGGATCCACCAGGCGCGACTCCGCGACCTCCTCATCGAATTCGACGCCCAGACCGGCAGTCTCCGGCGACACGAAGGCGTAGCCGTCTTCCCAGCCAATCTGCTTCGGAAACAGGTCCGTTCCGAAGCTTCCCGGACGCCGGGGCATCTCCTGCACCCCAACGTTGGTCGAGGCCATACAGAGGTTGACACACGCAGCCGCGCTCACGGGCCCAAGGGGATTGTGGGGGACGATGTCTATGTA
This sequence comes from Chloroflexota bacterium, assembly GCA_022561955.1. The sequence continues at coordinate 1,620 of JADFQF010000468.1, forward strand.
ATGCGTCTCCGCCCAATGGGTGATCTTCAAGGCCTCCGTGATGCCGCCGACGATGCAGAGGTCGATTCTGGCGTAGCTGATTAGCTCTTCCTCGATGACCTCTCGGAATGACCACTTGGTCGCCCACTGCTCACCGGCCGCGATGGGCAGAGATACGTGGCGAGCGAGGGTCCGATAGCTTCCCGGGTTCTCGGAGCGCAGCGGGTCCTCGATGAAGAAGGGGTTGAATTTCTCCAGGGCGCGACACATCGTAACGACGTGCGCCGTGTCCAGCCGCGTATGGACATCGAAGCAGATCTGGATGTCTGGGCCAACGGCCTCCCTCACCCTGGCCATCTGCTCCTCGGCTATCCTGATGGACTCGACAGGCTCCAAGCGGCCGTCGCTTCCCTGATACTCAAAGACGCCGCCCGTTTCAGGCTGGCCCCAACGGACGAACTTCCAGCCCTCTTCCACGTGCTTCTTGCAATTCTCGACGATGGCGTCGATTGTCGGTCCTTGAGCGTGGG
>JADFQF010000045.1 GCA_022561955.1 Chloroflexota bacterium
AGGGCGCCTTGCATGCGGGACGACCTCCTCTTAGTCTCCCCCTTAAAAAGGTGGAGAGAAAATCATTCTCCCTCCATGGGAGATAGTTGTATGGGCAGGTAGGGCGCCTTGCATGCGGTGCGACCCCCTCTTAGTCTCCTCCTTAAAAAGGGGGAGAGAAATTCATTCTCCCTCGACGGGATATGGCTAGGACGGGGGTGAATCGCGCTCAATATTATCTTCAATTGCGTCGGGCATACGATCCTCCAGGCGAATCGGAATCGTCTACGCAAGTGAGGTAGCCATGACCAGTGAGTTCATAAACGAGCCTTGAAGCAGGCCAGTGGTTGGTTCGAGCCAAAATAAGCGCGAGGGATATAAGTCCGATATTTAGAGGTGACGGTTTGACCGTCTATGAGAGCCCAACGGAGCGCCGTTGGCACGGGGAAATACTAAGGGTGGGCTCCAAACCGAGCAGCTCTCCGGGGCGCAGAAACAGCCCTCAGAATCGAACGATGAGGCCCCGGAACAAAAAGTTGCCCGTGAGCGTCTTGTGCTCACGGGCAACTCATCATTCGTCTCGGGCCTTGCCGCACCATCGAATCATGGCGGACAATCGCAAGCCTGGGCGCGTTGACCCAGGGTTCGCCTCGCGGAAACCAGTGGCCTACTGGCCTGTGTCGTTGTAGACAACCTCAGCATCGGAGCCCAGGAGATATACCGTGCTGGTCGTCTTGATGGTAGCGCCCTCGGTCACCGTGATCTCGTAGGTGTCCATCACCTTTACCACCGCGTCGGGCCAGCTGTATGCTTGGTCGTTGAACTCCTTGAAGAAGACCGTGGTCTCGATAAAGTAGCTGCCCGGCTCCGTAGGGGCGGTGGCGTCAAACGCGATATACCTGTCGTTTGCATAAGACGGTATCGTCGGCTTGTCGTTGTCCCAGATCCAACTGAGCACCTGCCTCTGACCCTGCTGAGAGATCGGTAGAGGATCGTTTTCGGTTATATTCCCGGCAGTGGAGCCATTTAGGTATACAAAGCCGCCGGGAAGCTTCAGCCGCACCCACCAGAGGTGGAGGGACACGTTGTTGGTATTTTCGATAGGTATTATATACGTCGCATTGAGCTGGCTCGGATCAATTGGGTCTGGCTCGACCGTCACCGACGTATCGACGTCGCCCTTCTCGCTGGCGCATACTGTCTCATCGGGGTCGCCGACGGTAATCCGGGCCGTGGCGCCGGTCCTCGTCTCGCTGCCTTCCGGCTCCACCCAGGCGATGTTGCAGTACTGACCCGTAGGAATATACGTGGCTTCTGCCTCGAAGCTCATTTCAAGGACCTGGCCCGGCTGAAGGGTTATACCCGCGGGGTTCAGGTCCCAGGAGAGCTGCAGATAGGCCGGAGTCTCGATGCCCGTCTCAGGATCGAACTTGTCTCTCCAGGTCTCGATCGGTGCCGACAGCAAAAACACGTCAAAGTCGGGGCTGGTGACGCTGTCAGCAACGTATGTGAACCCTTCCGGAAGTCCGTCGTGCATCCAGTTCAACGGTATGAACTTGTCCACCGTCGAGTTCTCGACACGGATAGTGTAGGTATGCACCGACGCTATCCCGGAATCCGCCGGCGCGGCGAAGGGGAACACGGCCTTGGTAACTACCATGCCTTCGCCGTTTATCGGGGATATGCCGGGGTCCCCTGGATCGATCTCGATGATTGTCTCGTCGCCGTTGATTTCCGTGATAATCGTATCGCCGTCGGGCTCGCCGTCGCCGTCATCGTCGAGCCACAGCGTTTCCAGGTATTCCTCGTCCGGCGGGTTCAGGATCTGGTGAATTCCCAGCTCCTCGGCGCCGATCTGCGAGAACTGGTCCCGGGCGATCCGCGACTTGACGGTGGAGTCCACGGTCAGCGTGCTCGCCAGGCCCAGAGCGGCCGTGATGATGGGAACGGAGATGGCCATAAAGGCCAGCGCCAATACCATCGTTACTCCGTCTTCCTTATGAATTAGCCGTTTGAACATTGGCTAGATCCTCAACTTCCTCAGAAATGTCTGGAGACTTGTGAACTCGGTCCCACCTTCCTCCGCCTCAACTTCGAGATCGAAGCTGAGCACATCACCTGAAGCAGATAGGCTGAAGCCGGCGGAGACGACGCGCCTCGTAAGGCTCATCTGGGCTAGCTGCAGACCGTCGGACACTATTAACCTCTGTAACTCTTTGCCGACGACTACATAGGTGATCTCGTTCCGAGTAAAGTTTGCGCCCATGGTGCCGTCGCAGTAGGTCGCTGGCAGGTCATTTGGATCAGCGAACTCGTACCAGACCACCGTTATGCTGCTGACAGTCCCGCCACCGGGGATTAGCTTGGCATTCGTCGCCGGGTCACAGACTTCGTGAGCCTTCCAAGCGTCCTCGGACAGCCAGCTGTCGGCGTGCCTGATATCCCTGGTGGCGATAACATCATCGACCCATACGCGCTCGATAACGAGGCTCTGGAAGATGCTGCTACCCACGAGGCCCATGCCGAGACCCATGATGCTCAAGGCGACCAGCGTCTCTGCCAGGGTAAAACCAGAAGATGTAGACAAAAGCCTATTAAATATCGACTTCATCAACCCCACTCCCACCACCGCATTTCAGGCTTTTGAATTACAGTTGATTTGCCTTTATGGTTTCCAGTACGAAGACCGTGTCGTTTCCGTAGTACACCGTGACTATGACCTTCTGCACGTCGGGGTCCGGAGCCAGTACGTCCACTTCCACCGTGATGGCCGTTACCGTGTACCCCTCCGGAGTCGTGACAGCAGGGTAGTCGGTGCCTATATCCAGGTAGGCACTCTCGAAAATCGAGGCCATCTGGTTCCTTGCCACGAATTCCGCCATCGATTGCCTTTCCGTCTGCGCGCCGGAGATCTGCGTAGTCGAAAGACCACTCATCACCGCGGTGCCCACTATGGTAAAAATGGCTATGGAAACGACGGATTCGACTAGCAAGCTACCCGTCTTCTCACGAACAAGCGACTTGATGCAGCTTCCGATGCCGCCCTTGCGAGTCATCCCCATTTTCTTCATGTACGTGGCTGTTAACAGCTTCATGGCCTTCCGCCTCTTCTGAATCCAGCCCCCACGTAGAGGGCTCTAGTCCGCCATCAACTCAGGGTCTAATCCTATACTTAGCCGCTCTACACGACACCGTCCTAAAGTACCAACTTGCCCAGGCTGGTAGACACTGACCAAAAGCATCACAAAACCCAGGAACCGCAAACTTAGCGCATACCTATTACAAACCTAGGCGGTCATTTGCATTGGTACTATGGTTCCAATCGGATGTTGGAGGAGTGACGTGGTTACGGCAATGCAGACAACGTTTCCAGTACAAGAAGACGTAGACTTTTCGCTAAGTGTTCTCAGGATTAACGGCGGCGTCGTGATAAGGCCGCGGAATTCTGAGCAGGTGCCCGTTGACGCCCAGCCTCTGACGGACAGAGAAAGGGAGGTACTCTCTATAGTGGCGGAGGGATACTCCAATAAGCTCATCGCGGCGCGACTGGGAATTTCCGAGCGGACCGTCAAAAACCACCTTACCTATATCATGATCAAGCTTCGAGCCTCCGACCGCACTCACGCCGTCGTTACGGCGGTAAGGCTCGGATGGCTGGCCATCTGATCGTCCGGCACCGGGCGGGACACATTCAGAAATAGGTTGGTGATGAGGTAATAATCCAAGGTCAGATTGACCAGAGAGGTGACATTTCATGATAAATCAGATCAACGATATATATGAGAAGACGTCTCACGAGCCCAGCGAAAACGGCAACCACAGGCCGATAGACAGGGAATTCGAAGGCGTTATCGGCGCGGCAATAGAACAGGCCGTCTCTCAGTACCACAATCTGCTGAGGCAGGGGCTTGATATCGAGGTCAAGCGCATCGTCGAGGAGTTCGAGAAGGCCACCTCAACGATAGACATGGTCATCGCCCGGCGCGTCCGAGCCCGCCTAGCGGAGCTAGTGCAAGGCGAAGTTCGAAGGGTTTTCGATGACACTCTGAGCAACGCCGAGCAGACACTCGTGGACCCCATATGGGCCAAGGCACGCGACAAGCACCTCTCTTTCATGTCCGATTTCGGCCAATCGGAGGAGTAGCCCTACGTTCCGCTAGGGACGCGCGACACTGCCGATGCGAGTCCCGAATCGCCGTAGATTCGGGACCGCTTGAGATTTCCGATTCAATACCTACGCTAAGTTCGCATATGAAATGGAGTCAGGCAAAGGGACCATGATCAACGAAAGCGGCGGAAGCCAAGACAGTCGGGACGGCGATGAAGACCAGGAAATTGACGATACGCCGGCAGACTCGATGCTGGGTCAATTTGAGGGCGTGATCGGAGCGGCCATCGAGAAGGCAGTATCACAGTACCGTGCCCTCCTCAGCCAGGGCCTCGAGACCGAGGTCAAGAGAATCGTTACGGAGTTTGAAGTCGCCACCGCAGACGTAGACCAGGCAGTCGCGAAGCAGACCAGGGCAAGGCTGTCCGAGCTGGTCGAGAGCGAGGTCAGGGCCGTATTCGACGACACCCTCGGCGATGCCGAGAAGACGTTTGCAGACCCTATATGGCGCACGGCCCGCGACAGGCACATCCCCTACCTGGCGCCCAAAAAGTCAGAATCCGAGAGAGCGGCTTCCACTTCCCAGACGCACTCGCAGGCTAATCCCACGGAACATGGTCCCGTCTCGCAGCCAGAGGCGCCTGAGACCGAGCCCGAGAACGTCGAGGGTCCCAAGTCAATCGCCGCGCCCTCACCTAATTTCTGGGTGTTTCCGTCCGATCAGCAGATGCGCGTAAGAGTGCAGGAAGAGCCGGACCAGGCCCATTCCCCCAACGATGCGTCCGCCGATGCCCAACAGCCGTCGGCCGAAAACGATGAGATGTACACCGACGCCCTGTCAGCCGTAGTTGACGACAATTCAGACCTTGAGACGGTCATACACGATAATGCCGATCCGGTGCACGTCGCAGCCAACGAGGACTTAGATCAGGAGCCCGTGGGCGATTTCGAGCCGAGTCCCTTTGTAGCAATGGACGATGACGAGCTGATGGTCGCGGAGGCCCCGGACCTAGAGGACATTGAAGAGCCTGAATGGCTCCTATCGGACAACCCGGATGAAATTTCTGACGACTGGAGTGCGCCCGTTCCTTTTATTTCAGAAATAGAGACCGCCGAGGCAATAGTCGTCGAGAGTGGCGAAAAGTCTGCCTCCGACCGCATGGAAGAGGAATCGACACACGATGAAGGGAGTGCCAACGGGCTGAGCGACGCCGAAAGCGCGAAGTACGATGCGCCGGTGGAAGAGGATACGGCAGACTCCACGTCCGAGGGTCTGGAGTCCCACGACATTGCGGCCAATCCCGCAGAAGAAGAATCTGAGCCGGTAAATGAGCAGACGGTGAACGACGATGCCGGCGAAGTCGCGGCCCAAGCAGACGTAATCGAAGACAAAGAGGTGAAACAGCAGGCCGAGGCCGTAGCGAACGTCGCGGAAGAACCCATTTCGAAAGCGGACGAGCCTGAAAAAATCATCTCCGCCGTCGAGAGCGATGTGGCGACACTTGCAGATGCAGTCGTAGACGATGTGGCGAAAGACCAGACCGCAGTTGTAGCAAGCGTCGCGCAAGAGCCCACGCTCAAGGATGACGATCCGTCCGAGCCGGATGATGTTCAGGCGGTCGTATTCGAGGGCACCGTGCGGCTGAACGTAGAGGCCCCCGGTTGCGTAAAGGAGATCGTACAGTTCGTGAGAGAGCTCAGGCAGAAGCCGCAACTCCGATTGCTGCGTCTCGTCGGCAACAACATGGAGGGAGTGGACATCTGGCTCGGTCTCAGGGAACCCTTGAATCTGGGAACCATCCTTCCGGAGATGGAAGGCGTGACGATCATCAGCAAGTTCCTGGAGCATGTGGGTGGACCGGACGAGCGACTGCTAAGCGTTCGTCTGATTCGAGATGAAGTACCCCAGAATTCCGGATCGTTTCTGCCCGCGGAATCGATGCCTGTCGAAAATCCAAAGGTAGTGGCGTAAGGGGATCATGGTTCGTACTGAAATCCATGAGGTCTCGATAGATGCCGAGAATCTCAACGAAGTAGCCGCCGCCGAACCACCTGAGAGCAATGGCTCCCAGCCGGCCCGGGCGAGGCCATCAGTAGGCAGCTCGTCCACATTTGGCGACATGCTCGTGGACGCGAGCATGATCACGCTCGACCAGCTTGTCCGTGCGAAAGAGGTCGCGAAACGCGATAACGTGACTCTGAGCCGCGTTCTCGACCGCGAGGGGCTGATACTTCCCGGAGATCTCGCTTCGCTCTTTGCCATTCATACCGGGTTCCCCATGGCGGAGCTTCGCAGCGAGACCATCGACCCATCAGCCATCGTCATACTCCCCGAAGAGATAGCCCGCAAGTACACGGCGCTCCCAATCAGCAAGACCGCGACCAGGCTGACCATAGCCCTCGCGGACCCGACCGACCTCCAGACCATACAGGACCTGGCGGTCAGGACCGGGCATGCGATAGATCCCGTGATCTCGACGCCGAAGGACATCGTCGAGCAGATCGATCTCTCATACAGGCTTACGGAGCTTTCAGAAGCGACTACCGAATCCGACGAGGAAGGCGGCCCAACGGCAGGCAGGCTTACGGCGAGCAGTATCCGTGAGGCTCAACCCGCCGAGGTGATAGACCTGCTTCTCAAACAGGCGCTGCAGGACAGGGCCTCTGACATCCACCTACAGCCGACCGAGAGCAGGCTGAGGATCCGCTTCCGAATCGACGGAATTCTGCACGACGTGATGAACCTTCCTCTGGAGCTGCATCCTACCTTCATTTCGCGTCTGAAGATCATGTCGGGCATGAACATCGCGGAGCGGCGTCGACCGCAGGACGGCCAATTTTCCATCGAGGTCCAGAACCGGAAAGTCGACATTCGTGTGGCCGTCAGCAGCACGGTAACCGGGGAACTGGCCGTGCTGAGGCTTTTGGACAAAGAGTTCACGGTAATGGGGCTCGATCAGCTCGGCATGGATGCCGACATAATGGAACGCTACAGGGACCTCCTCAAGCTGCCTTACGGCGTAATCATCGTTTGTGGGCCCACCGGCGCGGGCAAGAGCTCGACTCTCTACGCGTCCATCCTGCAGATGAACCGCGACGAGAAGAATGTGATGTCCCTGGAAGACCCCGTTGAGTACCGCATAACCGATACGAACCAGATGCAGGTGCACCCCGAGGCGGGAATAACGTTCGCGGGCCAGCTTCGAAGCATCCTGAGACTAGACCCGGACGTTATCCTGGTCGGTGAGATTCGCGACCAGGAGACGGCAATAATCGCCATCCAGGCCGCCTTGACGGGCCACCTCGTCCTGACGACCCTGCACGCGAACGACTCCGTCTCGGCCCTCATAAGGCTGAAGGACCTGGGCGTACCGGCATATCTCGTTACGACGTCCGTCGCCGGCATAGTCGCTCAGAGGATGGTGCGACGAGTCTGCACAGTCTGTCAGACGATGACTACTCGTCCCATCGAGGAGCATCAAGCATACGAGGCAGAGACCGGTGAGACTATGGACCGGTTCGTGTACGGAGCGGGTTGCAACATCTGCGCCCAGACGGGCTATCGGGGCAGGACCGGCGTGTTCGAGCTGCTCACCATGTCCGACGATTTGAGGCAGATGTTCCTTTCAGATGCCGCCAGACATGAGATGACGGCCCAGACTCTTAAAGACGGGATGATTCCATTGCGGATGGACGCGATGCGAAAGGTCAAACAAGGCGTAACCACTCAGTACGAGGTCACGCGCGTCCTGTTTACTCTGGAGTAAGGGTTACGACGATGCAGTACAAATATGTCGCATACACGCTGAAAGAGGGCATCGTCAAGGGATGGATGGAAGGCCGCTCGGAATCGGACGTTCAAGAGCAGCTTTCCCAGGACGGCTTCAAGACCCTTCAGGTAAAGACCGGATGGCATCCCCCTTCGTTGGAGGACCTCATTCCATCGCTCGTCAAGGTAAGCACCGGCGAGCTGGTCAGGTTTTCGAGGCAGCTCGCGACGATGGTGTTGAGCGGCGCAAGCCTGGTGACGACCTTAGAGATGCTTTCTTCAGACAGCAACAGCCGCGGCATGAAACGGGTTGTGATGTCTATCAGGACAACCCTGGATGAGGGGGGAAGCCTCTCCGAAGCTCTCGCCAAACATCCAAAGGTGTTCAGCAGGCTATATGTAACGGTCGTCGAGGTCGGTGAAATGACGGGCGGCCTGGGCACCGCGCTGGAGCAGCTAGCGGAAATTCTCGAGGCCGAGCAGGAGGCGAAGGCAAAAGCGATTCGGACCC
>JADFQF010000469.1 GCA_022561955.1 Chloroflexota bacterium
AATGCAGTGAATTCCCGAAAAGGGAACAAATACGAGAAGAATTGGCTCGACGAAACGATCGATGGTACCAACTTCGGGCCGCATGTCACTACGCCGATTTTTCAGGCGAACTGCAACAAGCTGGGATTGCTCGGCAAGGCGCTCGTAAAGGAAATAGTTATTACCTTTAGCTTCTTGTTTGACTATGACCGGATCGCCAAAAAAGAACAGGTCATCACCCGGCGGGATCTTCTCACAGCCCAGGCGAATTTTGCTGAGGAGTTAGATGATCGGCTTATTGACCTCCAGGAAACGATGCAGATTCTCGATGCTTTCATCGAAGGTGGTTATGATAAGGCTGTACCTGTCGGAATGAGTGTGGCGACGTCTGGGTAGGCCGTCGAGGGCCGTTCGTCGGAGGAGCTGAGGTCCGCCGGGCTCTCGACAGCCGTCGGGCTCGGCGCATTTCCCTCCTCAGGCCCTTGCGTCCCTTGAGCGCATGCCAGGGCGATGAACATCACGCCCAGCCCGGCAAGGCCGATGGACCGGCGCCGGAAAAAGAACATCCAGTGTTTCAACTATCTCGCCGCTCAACGAAGGATTTGCTCCCGCAACACCGGTAAGATGTAGATGCATGGGAATTAGGTGTAAGCTACGCATGCAGCCGTCGCAATGATCAGCAGGTGAATTCCGGCTGCGACATCGTTGCGGGGAATGCGCTTCCCGCACTCTCAGGCGGCTTGGCGGACGACTTGCCGTGATTCCAGCCATCCTCCATTAATGCCGTGACGTTACTATTTCCAATACGTAAAGAAAAACGACACTTTCAGATTCTACGGGGGCGCGTACTGCGATTTCGTCGGGCTGCATAGTCCCCAAGCTGCGAGGCGGCATTAGGCAGACGCAGTTCGCCTTCCCGAGCTTTCGTCCATCTTCATCACTGACAGTCCTTTTTTCTGCCGGTGCAATTTAAAGGCCCGTTAGGACAAAAGGACTTGAAGAAATCTCGAGGGTCTGTCAGGATATCACCATGAGAATAGGCGAATTTGAAATACCGGAACCAGTACCGGAGATGAAGAATACGTGCGCGATTGCCATGCTGCGCCCATGGGTGGATGTCGGCAGAGTCGGCACCCTCGTGCTGAATAGCCTCGAACGCCACATGAACGCCAAGGAGATGGGAAGGCTCGCCAGGCCGGGGTCTTATTTCGACTTCACCCGGTACCGCCCACGGATGCGCGTCATCGACGGGCGCCGCCTTACCGTCACTCCCAACACCATCGTGCACTACGCCCACGACGGCGACACGGATAGGGACTACATGTTCCTTCACATACGGGAGCCCCACAACAACGGGGAGGAATATACGGACGCCATTGTGGAGCTCTTGAAGCACTTCGACGTGACGGAGTATTGCCGCATTGGCGGAATGTACGACTCGGTGCCTCACACGAGGCCTATACTGATAACGGGAAACCTGAACCCCGAGCAGGAGGCAAGCGCCGAAGGCCTGGTCTCGCCAAGGCGGAGCACCTATCAGGGTCCGACCAGCATAGTCAACCTGATCAACGACTCCATGTCGGAGTTGGAGACCTCTTCGACTAGCCTCATGGCCCACCTGCCGCAGTATGTTCAGCTGGATGAGGACCACATGGGAGCCGCCAGGCTAATGCAGGTCCTCTGTTCTATCTACGGATTTCCCTCCAGTATTGCGGACACCGGACGGGGCGAGAAGCAGTACAAGGACATTAGCCGGGCCGTCGAGAACAACCCCGAGGTCAAGGCGCTCATACAGCAGCTCGAGGCCTACTACGACCGGACTCATGCGTCCACCGGACCCGTGCCCGAGGATGAAGAGGGCTCCTCGCTTTCGCCCAACGTAGAGCAGTTCCTGCGCGAAGTTGGCGAGCAGCTCGAAGGGCCTTCCGTGGATGAGGATGACGACGATCTGGACTACGACGAGTAGCAAGCGCCTTCTAACGATTCAGAGACAGCGCTCCGTCTCCCGGCGAATGAAGTCTCGGATTTCCCGTGGCAAGTGTCCGGCGTCCCCCGCGACCGCATTCTCAGCGATACGCTCCGGCCGAGTCGTCGCCGGAATGGCCGATGTAACGGCGGGATTGCCAACCACCCAGGCCAGCAACGC
>JADFQF010000046.1 GCA_022561955.1 Chloroflexota bacterium
CCTCTGCATGCAGAGCAACTCGTCGGAGGACTGGGCCATGGGCGACTACTGGGGCCCTATCGCCAACGAGACGCGGTCGTGGCTGGACCACCTGGCCACCGGCACGCCTATCTCACACACGACGGCACGTGAAGGCCGCCTTACGCTGGAGGTCACCCTCGCCATCGAGGAGTCGGCGCACACGAAGCTGCCCGTCATGATCTCCGACCGATAACTCCTGAGGAAGCGCCCGTTCATGTATGTCACGTGAACGGGCCTCTGGCTCAAGCTGGAGCGACTTGCTATCAGGGGTCAGCCGTGCGCCGAGGCTAGCCTTGGCAGGCTCGACGCCGGACGATATCCGTTTAGCCCTCTATTACGACCGAGCTCTTGCCATTGGCCTCTTCCCACGTGCCCATGCCTCCGCTCAGGTTCATCAGCGGACCGATCCCCGCCATCTCCAGGATAGATAAGGCCGTGGAAGCGCGCTCACCGTGGCCGCAATATGCGAGGACAGGCCGATCTTTTGGTAACCTTTCGAGGCCTTCTTCCAGTGAGCCCAACGGAACGTGAATTGCTCCCTCAATATGCCCGGCTTCGTACTCACTGGGCTCCCTCACGTCCAAGACTGTCGCCCCCTCTGCGATTACCTCACGGGCCCTCTCCGCATCCACGATTTCGATCCGGTCCGCTTCCGGCTTTCCGCTCGCTATCCACGCCTCCATACCGCCATCCAGCCAGCCGGCGAACTTTTCGTGTCCAACCAGGAGCGACTCGTCGACCACACGATCCACAGAATAATCACCCGTGACAAATAGAACGGCCTTGTCCGGAGGCACTATCCATCCGAAGTAGGGCGCGTATAGACCTTCGAAGGGAACGTTTAGCGATCCAGGGATATGCGACTCAGAGAACTCCACATAAGGTCGCGCGTCAATAATGAGCGCCTCCCGCTGACGGACGTCGTCGAACTCCTCCACGGTGAGTGTCTGCGGCATCGGGATCTCGCTTCGAAGGCGAGGTCCCGACTGGTTGATAGGCCGCATTCGGAAGAAATAGCTTGGTATCCCGGCGGGAAACGTCGTGGGAAACCAGGAGACGAACTCGTCTTCGTCTTCTATAGAGAACAGAGGGTTCTGTGCTCTCTGCTCACCCAGCGTCGAGGTGCGCTCGTCCCCTGCTCCCGCCGAGCAGAACGAGCCGCCGCCGTGGGTGGGATAGAGTAGCGTCTCATCTCCCAGCGAATTGAACGCCGTCCTGAAGGTCCTGTAGAGGGAGCGCGTCAGGGGCTCGGTCATGTCCGGCGATATGAGATCTGTGCGCGCCGCTCCTCCGACGATTAGAGCTCCACCGCTGAACAGAAGAGGTTCCGACTGTCCACGGCCGTTGAAGACGTAGCTCATGTGCTCCGGAGTATGGCCTGGGGTGGCAATCGCTTCAATCTGCACGCTGTATTCATTGACGAGTTGACCTGCTTTTATGGGCTTATGCGGAAACAGTGCTCCAGCCCCCGACGGCAGATAGAGCGCGGCGTCGGTTGCTTTGGCGAGCTCCACAACCCCTGAAACAAAGTCCGCGTGCAGATGAGTCTCGAAGACGGCGACGATCTTCCAACCATGTGCTCTGGCGGTGTCAAGATAGCGGTCCACGCTGCGGTCCGGGTCGACGAGCACGGCTTCGCCGTCGCCCACCTGAAGCAGGTATGAGCTGTTGCCAAGCTTTTCGTGCACGAATGGTATTAAGTTCAACATCAATAATCCTCTTTTCTCTCAGGTTTTATTCGAATCGGATGCCAATGTTTGTAAGTTGGGGTCGCGCCTAATTGTCGCCGCCGCCAGGACTCCGGAGCCCACTGTCACCGCCGCGACAACTTGGATCGACGCGCCAAAGCTAAATATGTCCGCGATTCCACCACCCACCAAGGCGCCTATGAAGATGCCGCTGTCCCTCCAGAACCGAAAGACCCCAATAGACGTGGCCCTCTCTCCAGGGGAGACGCTGTCGCTTATAGCCGCGAGTAGCGTAGGATATACCATTGCCGTGCCTATGCCAAGTACGGACATTGCTATGACCCAGCCAACAAACTCGGAGAACAGCCCTACCGCCGAAATCGCGAGTCCCTGTAGCAACATACCAGAGACTATCAGGAGCTTTCGACCCGCCATGTCGCTGATCCAACCCGTGCCGAGCTGTAACACGCCCCAGACCATCGGATAGATCGCGGCCAGAGCAGCGACCCTCCCCAGGTCCAGCCCATTTGCTGAAAAGTAGAGGGGGAATATCCCCCACGCGAGCCCATCGTTGAGGTTCTTCACTAGGCCCGCCTGCGTGATGCCAAAGAGATACGGTTTCCTCCATGTGGTATCGGCGAAGCCCTGCCTAAAGGTCGGGGGCTTGGCTAGTTGTAAAGGGTGCGTGGCCGACTCGAGCTCCACGAATCTCTTCGTATCTCGAACGAACAACACGCTAAAACCAAGTCCCAACGCCGCTAGTGCGATTCCCAGGTAAAACGGCTCGGGCCTTAGCCCATAATGCTGCGCAATCACACCCGTGAGGTATGCTGCCGCCGCGGCGGCTACGTAGCCCGCCATCTCATTTAGCCCCAGTGCCAGACCGCGCCTCCTGGGGCCGGCGAGGTCGATTTTCATATTGACCGTCATGGACCACGCCAGGCCCTGATTTACACCCAACAGCACGTTAGCGGCAATCACCCAGCTCCATGACGGGGCCAGGATTATCATGAATGGCACCGGCAGCCCGAACAGCCAACCTGCGACAAGTACGCTTTTTCTGCTGAACCGCTGAGATAGATCGCCTGCGAACAGGTTGGTCAGGGCCTTGGATATGCCGAAGGTTGCGATGAATGAAACGGCGGCGGTGCTAGACAAGATGCCGAACTCACTCTCGGCGAGTATTGGTAGGACCGAACGTTCCAGTCCCACCATACCCCCGACAAACAAGTTGACCGTCACCAGAAAGGCAAACTGCACCCGGTTCGCCCTCAGGCCCAATGAAACCTCCCTACTGGAGATGCTGCTTCGCGGATGTCGCATGGTCAACTCAATCGCCCTCAATGGGCTCTAGTACGGCAGTACGTAGACGGCGACAACATAGTAGAAGATGCCGCACGCGAAAACCACCATGGTGTGGAACGTCTCGTGGTAGCCAAATACTCGCGGTACGGGGTCCGGTCGACGGAACAGGTACACGAGGCCCCCCGAAGAGTACAGCAGGCCTCCGGCAATCAGCAGTAGAAGGGCCTCCAAGGGCAGGGCGGCCGCGACCTGCACAATCGGTATCAGCCCGATCCACCCGATCGCCAGATACGTGCTCACGCCCAGCCAGCGAGGCGAGCGCGGCACGAGGACCTTCATGATTATGCCCACGCCCGCCAGTCCCCAGACGACGGAAAGGACCGATATGCCCCACGCGTTGCCCAGGAGCTTCAGCATAAACGGGGTGTACGTGCCGCCGATGAGGATGTATATCATCGCGTGGTCCATCCTCCTCACCACGCTGCGATGAGAGTCGTTCCAGCTCACTACGTGATATATCGCGCTGGTGGTGAAGACCAGGATGAGGCTCGCGCCGAAGATGGCCGCGCCTACGTAATCGCGAGGCGAGTCCGACAGAATAAGAAGCATCACGAGCGCAGGCGGCGTCGTAACCGCGGCCACGAGATGGATGTAGCCGCGCAGGAGTGGCCTTGCGTCCGGGATCACGTTTGAGACCATCTTGATTATCTACCAGCGTCTCGGGCTTTCCAGAATCAACACCGTCATGAGCATGAGGCCAACGGCCTATGGCCGTCCTCGCATGGATGCTCGATGCGTCGCACATTTTATATGTAGACGGCAATCTCGCCGAATACTTCCCGTATCCTGCGCTTGTCGGCTTCGGGCAGTGTCGGAATTTCCAGTGCCCTGACGTTGTCCTCCAGGTGGCGGACCGACGACGTGCCCGTCAGCACCGTCGAAATCGCGGGATGGTCGGCGGCAAACTTGTACGCGGCGTCTATCACGGAATCCACATCATCGTGAACAAGCCAGCCCAACGGGTCTTCCTGGGGAAGGCTGTCCTGAGCGATAATGCCGTCCTGTTTCCACCGGGATATCTGGTCTCGCAGCAGGTCCGGTTGGGGAAGCTTGACCCTGACCGCCGCCATGTTGATGATCCCGACGTCGTGTTCGAGGGCCAGCGGCAGCGCCTCCTTGGCCGCATAGAGGTTGAGGATGCCGTACTTCAGCATTATTGTGTCCCACAGCTCCGGGTGCGTCTTCAATGCGAGGACCGCGCTCTTGTGGTCGCCTTCGCCCATGAAGTGCTCGCTGAAGCCGATGAAGCGAATCTTACCCTGCTCTTGAAGCCGCTTCAACACGGGATAATGTTGGTCCACGACATCGAAGTAATCGTTGGAGTTGAGCACGTGGAACTGCATGATGTCCACGCAATCCGTATTCAGACGGCGTAGGCTGGCCTCGACCGAACGCTCTATGTCGTCCGGCGAGCGCAGGCTCCCATCGCCGTTCTTGTACCTGCACTTCGTGGCCAGGACGTAAGAATCTTCGGGAAGCCTGCTCAGCGTCCGTCCCAGGATCGCCTCGCTGTCGCCGTACGCCTCGGAGGTATCGAAAAAGTTGATGCCCAGGTCGAGGCACCTCTGAATGAGCCGGTCTTGCTCCGTCGGCGATAGCCCGGTGTTCTGGCCGAGCTTGCTTGGGCCTCCGGAGCCATAGCTGACCAGCGAGACCTTTAGCCCGGTCCTTCCAAGTGTACGATACTGCATCCATCCTCCATACGTTCGGCGACGAGGCGTTCCGGGGAAACATCGCCCAGCCAACCGCTAAACTGGCTAGTATTTTACCGCAAACTTCGTAGATGCAGTCCAGAGGCGTTGCATTTCGAAAAAAGCCGACGGTTCCCCGAGCTTTTGCCTGACCGCGCCAAGGCGACTCCTCCCAGAGCAAACAGGAAAGCTCCATCGCGGTATGTTGAGGGCGGAGTGTTCTCGTCGTCGCGTCCGAAGTGTATCGCCGAACGAGCCAAGACAGGAAGGTAGAAGCTGCGTATGCCAATATCACGAAGACGTCTCAGGCAGTGCGGCTCGGCGCATCCTCGGTAGGAACAAGGACCAACCAGGCATTCAGATCAGAATGCCTGGGCCCTAACTCTCCCGGTACCGCAGCGCCCGATAGAGGTAGAGAGCCGCGGCCACGGCGTTTCCTCCAAAGACCGCACCAAGCATCATGCTGACGAACATGTAGTTGCGGGAAAAGACCGGCACCCTCAGGACCCCCCTGAACAGGGCGTATTGTGTATCGACTCCGCGTATCTCGTTGACCAGCCAGGCGCCGACGACGGCTGTCCCAAGAATGAGGACGACGGACAGCAGCTGAATCCTGCGCGAGCTCTGTGTGTTCCACCATGCCAACGCCGTCGGTACGGCCGCCGCTCCCCCTACTATCAACGCCTGCATCAGGAAGAACCAGCCCAGGCTCAGTTCCGGCCTGTCAAACGATACTCCAATTACCCTCCAGGCGAGGAAACTGAGTACGACGGCTGACAACAACCCCAAGGTACTGCGAGCCAGGACGTTGACAAGCAGTTCGACCGTGATACCTTTTAATGCCTTCAGGGGCCCACCCACCATAGCATCGCCGCTATATCGCCGAATTAGCTAAAACGCCAGAGGGCCTCGACGAATCTCTAGGCCCTCTGGCGTATGACCGTGTTCCAACCTAATTGAATTGACGCAGCTACTGTGCTTTGGCAACTAGGTCCTGACATATCGTCAATCTGTCCGACTCTGATACTTGTATATCTTCGGACTCTCCGATTCCTTCCTTTGGACCAGATCGGAGTCCGTCCCCACGGGCCGCCTCTACGGAGAGGGAAGCGAAGCAGCAGAGCATCACGTCCGGATTCTTCGTCATGCCGCCTCGGATTTACATCGTTGGAAACTACTTCGTCACGGCACTAGTACTTGGTTCCGAAAGTCAGCTTTATATCGTTATGGCTGCAGCAAGCCGCGCACGGCCTTTGAAGTGTGCGCGGATTTCCAACACTAAGTACTAGTCCATCAGTTGCCTGAGACGCGGGTCCAGGCGGTCTCGAAGCCAGTCGCCCGTGAAGTTCAGCGACATCACGACCAGGAATATGGCCACGCCCGGGAGCACCGTCGGCCACCAGGCTGAGCTGAGGTAGTTTCTGCCCTCGTTGACCATGGCGCCCCATGTAGGCGTCGGTGACGGGACTCCCGCTCCAAGGAAGCTCAGTGCGGCCTCCGCGAGAATCAGGTTGCCGACGGCCAACGTCGCTATCACGACGGCGGTGTTTAACACTCCGGGCAGGATGTGCCGAATGAGAATTCGTGGGGTAGAGCATCCTGCAACGCGGGCCAGGTCCACATAGGGCTCGTTCTTTATGACCAGCGTCTGGCTTCGCACCACCCTCACAAACGGGTTCCATGCGAGCATGGCCATCAACACCAGAAGCAGCTCGAGGCTCTGGCCGAACAGCAGCACACACACCAGCGCCACCATCAGGAATGGCAGCGCTTGCCATATGTCAACAATCCTCGTGATGACTTCGTCCACCCACCCACCGGCGTAGCCGCTGACGATGCCCATTGTGGTGCCCACCAGGAATCCGCTAGTCAGCGCGATGGCAGCGACCACGAGTGATATGCGCGCGCCGTGGACCAAGCGAGAAAAGACGTCGCGCCCGGCATGGTCCGTGCCAAGAAGGTTATTGGTGCTGCCTTCTTCGAACCAGGCTGGAGGGATATGCCGGTTACGGATGCCGCCGGCATAGGGGCCATATTGGGAGAGCGCGGGTGCGAATACACCTGCGATTATGAGAGTGACCAGTACCAACATGGGTAACGTAGGCCAGCGCCTCGTGAACGACCATGCAGCTCTAAGTTGTCGGACCACGGGCGGATAATCTCGGATTCCCAGCAGGTTCCTATCCGTCGGTGTCATCTGCATATTGACGTTACCTCAACCGTATCGGATTCGGGGGTCTATAAAGGCATAAAGAATATCTGCCACAAACGCGAAGGCGACGTAGATACCAATAAAAACGAATACGGTGCCTGCCAGGAGCGGCCAGTCATTGTCATATACTGCCTGTTGGAGCGCAACCTGCCCTATTCCCGGGAGTGAGAATATTACCTCCACAACCAACGCGCCATTCAAATAATCGGCCATCAATATCAAGGCCGACGTCAACGGCGGGATAACGGCGTTGCGCAGGGCATGCCGCCAGATGACGCTCATCCCGCCCACACCCTTGGCCCGGGCAAGTTTTATGTATTCCGAGTCGAGTATTTCGAGCATAGCCGAGCGGGTGAGGCGCATGATACCCGCCGATGCCGGCCACCCCAGCACTATGCACGGCATTATCCAGTACTTCAGGTTATCCCACGCCAGCGGAAATCCATCTTGCCTCCCGAGCGTGCCGGCAGGGAACCAGCCGAGAATAACGGCGAACAGCAGTATCGCCATGACCCCCGTCCAGAACTGGGGCAGGGCCTGTCCAAACAGCGCGAGTGTGCGTCCGGTATAGTCCCAGAAGGTCCCACGTTTGACCGCCGACAACACCCCCATGGTGAGGCCTACCACGATGGCAAATATCCATGCGCCCATCGCCAGTCGTAGAGTAATCGTGATGTGGTCGCGGATTATGTCTTTTACCGGCCTCGCGGTGCCTATGGACTGGCCCATGTCGAAATGCAGAAGGCTCCAGACCCATATTCCGTACTGCTCCGGCATAGATTTGTCCAGCCCCAATTCGGCCCGGACCATGTCGAGGAACTCCTCCGTAACCTCGACCTGCGTATCTCCAAGGTACAGGTCTATCGGATCGGGGCCGAGCCTGCTCAGGGTGAATATGACTACGGTGGCCCCAATAATGGAGATTATGACCGACCAAAATCTTCTGACTAAGAATCGTGACATCGCGTCCACAAACCTCGTTATCTGTCCTGGCCTACCCCTACGGCCTCAGTTCGAACGCACCGTCGTCCACTCGGATGCTTGACATTCACACTGCGTTCAACGCGCAGGGGAGAGGGGGGGTGAACCCCTCTCCCCTGGCTGGTTTCACCTTGTTGTTAATTCACCGGAATAATGTGCTGCGGCCTACCCCAGAAGCCACCGGCCGTGGAACGCGATTTCCAGGACACGACAGTGTCAGGGTTGCCGGCAACTCCGCGAGGCGGCTGAGATATGCCGCTGTAGAGCTGCCAGTAGTAGTAGTAGTCAACCATGTCCAGGTGCAGCGCCTCGCGGTCCGCTTTCTCACGTGCGCCGTTGATGTTGATGAACATGTAGTCTAGGAACTT
>JADFQF010000470.1 GCA_022561955.1 Chloroflexota bacterium
GGGTCCACCGATGGTCGACTTCTATATCGTGCGCGTTGCCGTTGACGTCAATTACGACCTGCGATGTGAAGGCCCGCGCCGAGTCGCCGCTCACCGTGCCGTGATTCCGCCGTCGATGACGAGCTCCGAGCCGGTCATGTACGACGACTCGTCGGACGCAAGGAAGAGTGCGCCGTACGCCACGTCCATGATCGTGCCCACGCGTCCCAAGGGTACGCGCGATATGGACTCCGCAAGTCCTTCGGGAGTGCCGATGTTGTCGGCGATCATCTCGGTGTCGATGGGGCCGGGATGGATGGAGTTGGCGCGTATGCCGTCGGCCGCGTGCTGAATCGCGGTGACCTTCGTGAGAAGACGCACGCCGCCCTTGGAGGCCGGGTATGCGCTGCCGCGAGCGCTTCCGACCAGGCCCGCCGTAGACGATATGTTTATGATGGAGCCGCCGCCCGCCTCTCTCAACGCCGGTATGGCGGTCTTCGTGCCCAGAAACACGCCCTTGGCGTTGACCTCCATGATGCTGTCCCATTCCTCCACCGAGGTGTGCTCTATAGGCGTTCTCTTGTAGATTCCCGCGTTGTTCAACAGGATGTTCAGCTTGCCGAACTCGGATACGGCGGTCTGCACGGCATTGCGCCAGTCGTCCTCACTGGTCACGTCCAGCTTCACGAATATCGCCTTGCCGTCCGTATCGCCTATCTCCGCAGCGAGTCTCTTTCCGTCTTCCTCGAGGATGTCTCCGATTACCACGGCGGCGCCCTCCGAGGCGAACAGCCTGGCTTCGGCCTCCCCCTGGCCACGGCTTCCACCCGAAATGAGCGCCACTTTGCCTTCCAATCGCATGTCTTCTCCTGATTTCAGTCGAGGGTATGGCTCTGAGCAAGCAGATTGTAGCACCTCACGTATTCCGACAAAAGTCCAACCTTCCATATGGCTGTAAACGCCGAAATGCCTCAAATACTAGAACATACGTGTTGACACGAACGCCCGTTCTGTTTTATCATCTTCTTAGACAAGTCAGAAAGACTCGGTGATAGTTATGAGTGTTGCAGTCATGAGTACCAGCCCTAAGCAGATGGAGATGCCCGGCATGCCCGAGATAAGGCATGCGATGCCAACGGTGCGTTGCTGCAATCTCGTTCCGGGCCAGCAGGTTTTGTACCTCGGCAGGATCCAGGGCGGGCCCAGGTACGGGAGCTCCGGCGTCGTCAGGCGTGTGCTCAGCCATAAGGCAGTCGTGGATATCCAGGGCTCGGGCACCTGGAACATCCCTTACTTCTTCCTGACCGAAGCCCAGGCGGCTTAGCACGCTGGGTGGCCTCGCGCCATTCCAACGATGCATACCTTCGACTGACACGCCGTGTGGTGGCTTCGAAAAATCAATGGCGGCTAATAGAACACTCAAGGAGGCAGGCCAGGTGATCGAGAATATTTTCTCCCGAATCGACAAGTGGGCCACACCCAAGGGTGAGCCCATAGCCAACGGACGCTCCTCTCACGTTAAAATCAAGGTCGTCGGCGTCGGCGGCGCGGGAGGCAACGCGGTCGTTCGAATGCTCGACAAGGGGCTGGGAGGTGTAGCGGGGCTGTCGCTCAACACCGATGTCCAGGCCCTGTCACGCCGCGTAGGCATTCGTTCCTTTGCCATAGGTCCTGAGACCACGAAAGGCATGGGCTCCGGGGGCCGCCCCGAGGTCGGCAGAAAGGCCATCAAGGAGAGTCAGCGCCAGGTCGCGGAGCTGCTCGCCGGGACCGATCTCGTCTTCGTGACGTGCGGCATGGGCGGCGGCACGGGAACGGGCGCCGCTCCCGTCGTCGCCGACATCGCCAGAAGGCAGGGGGCCCTCACGGTTGGCGTGGTTACGCTGCCGTTCTCATTCGAAGGGCCGAACCGCAGAAAGGTCGCGGAGCAGGGCATAGTCAGCCTGCGCCAGAAGGTCGATACCTTGATCGCCGTGGAGAACGATCGCCTACTGCCCTCGCTTGCCGGCGAGGTGTCCCTTGCGAAGGCTTTGGAGGCGGCGGACGAGGTGCTTCACCAGGGCGTTCGCGGTATATCCGAGCTCATCACCCTGTCGGGTATGATCAACGTAGACTTCGCGGACGTCAGGTCGAT
>JADFQF010000471.1 GCA_022561955.1 Chloroflexota bacterium
CATTGAGTGAACCTATTCTAACCTCTACAATGCCCGCAGAGGGGATTTATTCACAAACTCTCAGGCGGAAGGTATGAAAACCTCTCAGGGTGGGCGGGAGGGAACAAGGCGCCCACCTTTTTGAGATAGTTTCTTAGTGCCATGCGAGGCCCGTGTCGAGCGAGTTGCTGTGCCCGCTACCTCAATTGTCGCTCTTGAAGGAAGCTATGTGGCGAGGCGTCAATCGGAAGGCGACCACGCCCGGCTGGTCCCCTCGATAGCCCTCGGCGAAGGCACGGCCCTTCTCCTCGCCGTAATAACGCACCGCCATGGACAGCACGAGCTCGTACAGCGGCCGATCGACCTCTTCGACGGGCCCGTCCATGATGACCGAGGTGTACGGCGGCTCTCTCCGGTCGACGCATAGCGAAGCGTGGGGATTTCTCTTCAGGTTGCGCCACTTCAGCGTGGCGCGCGACGTGAACATGTACGCCGAGCCCTCTTCCCAGCGAAACCAGATCGGCGCGCTGCGAGGCCGTCCGCTCGCATCCACCGTACCGATGACGGCTACCAGCGGCCTGCCGAGAAAGGCGTTCAGCTCTCTGTCCGACATCGACATGGCTCCTCCAGACTCGTGGCGGTCGAAATACCGGCCCTGGGGCGCGTTAAGAAAGCGCTAGTCGGCTGTCAGAGACATGAGCGGGGAGACGCCGCCGACCAGGTTTCGGCCTATGGCGCCTACCTCCGGAATGCCGCAGAGACCCATGGTCGACTCCAGCTCATCCCGCAGAATGGTCAGCACGCCACGCAGGCCCTCTTCTCCGCCTGCCGCGAGCCCCCAGAATATGGGACGCCCTATCAGCACGGCCCTGGCGCCCAACGCCAGTGCCTTCACGATGTCCGTGCCTCTTCGAATGCCGCCGTCAAGGTACACCTCCGCGCGGCCGTCTACGGCGTCGACGACTTCCGGAAGCACCTCGATCGTGGCGAATGTCGAGTCGAGACTCCTGCCGCCGTGGTTGGATACGATGATCGCCTTCACGCCGTGCTCGACCGCCAGCCTGGCATCCTCGGCCGTCATGACACCCTTCGCCACCAGGGGAAGCTCGGTCTTTCCCGCGAGCCACTCGAAGTCCTTCCAAGTGGCCCTGGGGCTGACCATGCCCGAAAACTGTGGCGGGGCGTCGTCGCTGGACGGCGCGAACCCCCTTTGGACCTCGAGGCCATCGTAGTTGGGCGAGGCTGGAATCATATAGTTGTTGCGCAGGTTTCTCTCTCGCTTGGACCTTATGGACGCGTCCAGCGTGATGCACAACGCGGAAAAGCCGGACTCCTCGGCCCGATGGGCCATCAGCTCCGTGATGCCCTGGTCTCTGTAGAAATACTGCTGGAACCAGATCTTTCGGGTCGCGTTGGCGGCGACATCCTCCATCACCACGCTGGAGCCGGAGCTGAGTATCATGCCGACGTCCATCGAGCACGCCGCCCTGACGGTTGCCTTCTCGGCGTCGGGATGGGCCCTGATGTGGTGTCCCGCCGGGCACAGCATGACCGGGAAATCCAGCTTTTCCCCCAGCACGGTGGTCGACAGGTCACGCTCATCCACGTCCACCAGCATCCTGGGCCGAAGCATGATCGAGTCGAAGGCCCTGCGGGTCCTCCCGATCGTTATCTCATCGGTGGCGCCGCCCTCGATGAAGTCCCATTCGGGTTTCGGCAGGCGCTCCTTCGCGAGGGCCTCGTATTCGTATAGATTTACCGGTCCGCTTTCCATATCTTTTCTTCCTCCAGAAACGACGGATTTTACCCGCACTTCACTAAGATTACGTGACTATCTTAAAACGGCGGACTCTTTGTTCCCACCCGCCCGCCCTGGGGAATTTTGTTCCTGGGGGCACATCCCCCAGACCCTCTGCCAGAGGGGGAAAGCCCCCTCTGGACTCCCCCATGATGTTCTCGAGATAGTTACTAAACGCCAGCCGCTCTTCCGGCCCTGCTATTTCGCCAGCCGATAGGCCCTTACGGCGGTGCCGCGAAACAGTGCGGCCCGTTCGTCGTCGGAGAAGCCGCCGGCGACGCGCTTGAATGCGTTCCACCTGATTGTATAGGAGTACCAAATCTTTTCCACCGGGC
>JADFQF010000472.1 GCA_022561955.1 Chloroflexota bacterium
ATCTCCTCGCCTGTCAACTCTTCGCCTTCAAGGTATTTATCGGCAAGGGTTTCATCGCACTCGGCGGCGGCCTCCACCAACCGGTCACGGGCCGTTTGTAGCTCCGCGGCGACCTCGGCAGGAACGTCGGCAGGGGGATGGATAACGCTGACCACGCCCTTGAAGTCTTGGGCGTCGCCCAACGGTATTTGCAATGGAACACACTGCGGTCCGAAGGTGGCTTGAATGTCCGCTACACAGCGAGAGAAACTGGCGTTTTCCCGATCCATCTTATTGACCAAGAACATCCTGGGCAGGCCTTGGTCCCGGCACAACTGCCAAGAACGCTCGGTGCCGACGTCTAAGCCGGAGGTCGCCGCCACAAGGATCAGCGCGCCCTCGACCACCCGCAACGCGGCCACAACCTCTCCCTGGAAGTCATCGTATCCCGGGGTGTCCAAAATATTTAATTTGAACCCGTCTCTTAGGCAAGGGATGAGGGTGGTCTGGATGCTGCTATTGCGCTTGATCTCTTCCGGCTCGTAGTCGGACACGGTGTTACCGTCCTCAACCCGGCCGAGACGGGGAGCCGATTTGGTGTTGTATAGGAAAGCTTCGCTAAGCGTGGTCTTCCCGGCGCCGCTGTGCGAAAGTAACACTACGTTGCGGAGCTTATCCGTGCTAAATTGAGCCATATTGAATCTCCTCTCTCACTGGTGCTTGCCGTAATTCTATTCAAAATGGCGGTCTCGCGCAACGGGTGCGCGCTCGGCATGAAGTTTTGACCGGCCGTCGCCCAATTCAGGGCATCCACGGTTGCGTGATTCGACCCGCCGCCATTAATGTTAATCTTAAGTATCGAGACCGGGACTTGTGAAGGACGTAGCATGCTGGGATTCATTGGGGGCACAGGCCCCGAAGGCAGGGGACTGGCACTGAGATTTGCGCTGGCCGGAGAGCGAATAGTCCTCGGCTCTCGAGAGGCCGACCGTGCCATTCAGGCGGCGGAGGCCATCGGGAATGTCGCGCCTGCGGCCTCGATCCAGGGCGCGCTAAACGGCGAGGCGGCGCGGGTCTGCGATATAGCGTTTGTCGTCGTCCCTTACGCCGCCCAGAAGCCGACCCTGGCGGGGCTTCGCGAGGAGCTCGCCGGAAAGATCGTCGTGGTCGTCGTTGCGCCCCTTGCCTTCGACAAGGGTGTAGCCAGGGCCGTCGCAGTGGAGCAGGGATCGGCGGCGCTGGAGGCGCAGGACCTGCTGCCGCAATCCACCATCGTGGGTGCGTTCCAGAACCTGAGCGCGGACGAGCTTCTGAGACCAGAGAAGTCCATGGACTCCGACGTCATCGTATGCTCTGATGACAGTGCGTCGAAAGAGACGGTCATGAAGCTGGCCGAGCTGATCCATGGAGCTCGCGCGGTGGACGGCGGCGGTCTCGCAAACTCCAAATACGTGGAGGACTTCACGGCGCTGCTCATCAACATCAACAGGATATACAAGGCACACTCCATGGTAAAGATTGTCGGGATCTAGGAAGCGTCGTTGATACTGCATCTGGGGCTGGTAGCAGGCGTGGTGGCCGTGATGGCGGGGGCCGGCGGCGATAACCTCTCGCCCGACCCACAGCAGTGGCAGCCCATCAGGGTCGTCTCAACCTCGCATCGGATCGATTTTCCAGACGGCATCGAGCTGCGCCTAACGGCCACGGCCGACGCCGACATCTCGGAAGTCACCGTCTACTATCGCATTGGCGGCGGAAACGCCTCGGTTTACGGATATCCCGACTTTGAGTCCTCTACGGAGATCGAATCTACCTTTACCTTCGCAACCAGCGGGCAGTCCTACATCCCACCCGGCGTGGACATCGAATATTACTACGTCATCAGGGACGTCGCGGGCAACACGCTGGAGACGGAGCCCCTCAGCCTGGAGTATCTCGACCCGACCTACCAGTGGCAGCGCATGCGTGTGGGAGACCTGGAGCTTCTGTGGCACGACCGGCCTCGCGGGCTCGTGGCGGACGTAACGGCGGACGTTATCGAACGGTCAAAGGCCGCGAAGCAGCTGCTCGGCATCTCATCCCCCATCCCCATGAAGGCCGTGATCCTGAATAGCAGGGCGGAGACC
>JADFQF010000047.1 GCA_022561955.1 Chloroflexota bacterium
GAAGCTGTGGCGGAAGCATTAGAGCAGCCACACGTTCTGATGGCCGAGTACGAACGCAGGCTCAAGGATTCAGGTTCTGTCCACGTCATAGAGCAGGAGCGAAAGCAGCTGTCTCTGGAACTGAAGCGGCTGGCGATTCAGGAAGACAGGGTCACAGAGGCGTACGTCAATGAGGCGATGGAGCTTGACCGGTATAAGAACGAGATGGAGAAACTAAGGAAGCGGCGTAGTGGCCTTGAGGGACTGGAGGACCAGCTAGGACGAAGAGCCAAGGAGGAACAGGACGCCAAAGCTGGGCTCCGATACTTGGAGGAGTTTTGTGGTCGCGTATCGAAGGGCTTGGAGAGTCTGAGCTTCGAGGATCGCCAAAAGCTACTACAGCTTATAGTGGAACGAATAACGGTCGAAGACAACGGGGTCAGGATAGTGACGATAATCCCACCTAACCAAGATGTGCAATTGCGTGCACGTCGCCCTGAGCCCGTCGAAGGGTCGCACTTGGCCCGCACAAGGCTTCAAGGGCATGCCATCCCTTGGTCAATTATCACGCCTTGCACATCAGTGGTTCGACAAGCTCTCCGCAGAAGCGGAGTCCGAAGATATTCGTTCTAAGGAGTCGGACACCACGAGCGAATTCAATAATCCACTCATTCTGAAGTCGTTCAAAGGCAAGGGGAATATAGGGGCGGCTACGCTCCATCGCCCCTATATTCCCCCCAAACCTTCGTCGGACCATAAGGAGAAACGCGCCCTCTAGCTAGTCCGCTGGATGCGCCATCGCCAGCACGTCTTCCCTGCTGGGCGCCTGATTGTGAACGTCTTTACCATGCTGCTGCACGAGAGTTACCAACTTGTCGTCGGTCTCCGCGCTGATTACCTCGCCACACGGGCAGTTTACGGCCTTTGCCATCTCATGCCTCCTAGTATTTCTTCCCAACATGATAGCAATTGCTCTTTGGTGCATATTTGGCATAATATTGGCAAATAGCATGTCATTCAAAATATACCTGACAGGAAGCGTTACCGTGGAGCTCGATGGGCGAGTCGCCGTGGAAGAGCGTCAGTTCAGGGGCAAGCAGGGCAGGCTCGTCTTTGCATACCTCGTCTGTCAACGCGCTCGCGCGGTTTCCAGGGAGGAGCTGGTAGACTTGCTGTGGCCCGACGGACCAGCCGCTTCGTGGGAAATAGCCTTGAGCGCCGTGCTCAGCAGGATTCGCCACCTGATCTCACACGACCCTCTTCAGGACAGTGGAGCGAGCCTCTCCAGAGGCTCCAGCCAGTACCAGTTGCGGCTGCCGTTGGACATATGGGTCGACATCGAGGTGGGAGCCGGGGCCATCGAGCGGGCGGAAATCGCGTTGAAGGCCGATGATCGCCAGAGCGTCCTCGGGCCTGCGACGGCAGCGGCCGCGATCGCGAAACGACCCTTCCTTTCGGGCCTTTCCGGACGATGGGTTGAATCCCAACGAGACAGGCTTCGCAGGCAGCTTCTTCGTTCCCTCGACGCGCTATCCAAGACCTGGCTCATCGAGGAGCAGTACGTTCTGGCCATCGAGATGGCAACGGAAGCGATAACGATAGACCCGCACAGAGACACCAGCTACCAGCTGCTCATGAACGCTCACGCCGCCGACGGCAACAGGTCGGAGGCGCTCAAGGTCTACCACAAATTTAGAGAGTACCTGTCCTCGGATCTCGGCACGGAGCCGTCTCCGGGCACTCAGGACATCTACCTTCGGCTCCTGGGCTGATGACGCCATAAACAGCGGCTACGGGTAAGGCCGGCAACTGGCCTCCGCCAGCTCCCGAAGCTAATAGACTGCTCTAGATTCAGAATCTTGGTGTGCGCCTCCAACCGCACTATGTATTTTCCTGCAAATTTCGAGGCATGCCTGTACGGGTCTCGACTCACCGGCCTGCCTTCCGACCGCTGAGTGCATGCCACAGTCGTGTTTTCCTCCGAACGGCGAGCGACACCCATGTGTTGATGGTGATGGCCCCATCGTGCCCCACCTGATTGGCTGCGAGAATGATGTTCACACGTGCAGCACACAGGACGCACACATTATAATCCTGGCCTTTGAGAGTCTATGAACAGTGTTTAACCGACGTGGTGGAAATAAGAATAGCTATCTTACGGGGATTGCCCTGGGTATGGTTGTCCTGTTGGTAACCACAGCCTGTGGCAATTTTCTCCTCCGCTCCGGTGATGAGGAAATTATCTCCGGCGTTGAGCTCATCAGGCAACGAAGGGCCGATATCAATTTCAAGGTGTCCATAGGGGAAGTCGCTAAAATCCGCGACCTGAAGGTATCTGTGACGGATGTGAGGCTGACGGATGGCAGAAACGAGCGCATCCCGGCACCTCCTCCGTCCGTCGGGCAGATCTATCTGGTGGCAAACGTCGTCATGGAGAACGTAGGTCAAGCAAAGGTCTCCGTAGCGTCGAGGATGCAGATAAACTTGCTCGATTCAGACGGTGAGATACAGGACTGGGCGTTTTTTCCCACATTGAAGGGATCAATAGATGGCAGGATAGACCCCGGCCGGGAGAGGATGGGCGAGCTCGCTTGGGTGGTGGATGATGATGCGGACGGGCTCATGATGGTGTATGGGGGCACCGCTTTCGTCCTCGGGGACGTCAGCGGTAACCGGCCGGGGTCACCTGAACTTCAGCTAACTTCAATGAGGCGGTAGGCTCGAAATGACTAACTTGATTTCACAATGCGCGGCGCCGTTCGAGGATAGGGCCGCGCTGCACACCGCGAGGCATTGGGCGTCTATCTTGATGTCGTCGGCCATCATCTTCATGCTGATCGTTGCCTTGCCCGTTATCATGCAAACCATGCGGCGTTAGGCCGACAACACTTCGACTCAACGGCATCGACAATCATTCAGCATCGCCGGTCTATCTAGATGCCGAGACCTCGCTCAAGGCAACCCTCCTCTTCATGCTTGCCCTACGACTCGTCTCCGTTGGCTGAGTAGAGCTTCCTGCTGAGCTCCGATGCCGCCTCGTGTTCATGTCGCCCAAGCTGACGTATGATCGCCCTGGCCATCAGGTTCAGCGTCTTGTCATAGCGGTTCAAGATGCGCTCCAGCCTGAGCATGAACCAGAGCAGCAGGAGGCCCGGAATGCCTGCGTTAATAAAGGGTGTAAGATCAGTGTCCATTTACAAGACCGTCCCCTGGATAGTGTTGCGCTGTTCGCGTCGAAGGCATCGCTCAGACGGCCTGTAGCAGGAGCTCCCGCCTCACCAACGTCCAGCCCTCGCTCACGTCCAGTCGCTGCCCCTCGATGAAGAAATCTCCGCTGATGCCCATGTCGGAATAGCTGACGGTGACGCGGTCGGACAGGCCCCGCTGAAGGATGAGCCACAGGTTGGCCTTCGAGCCGTTGGGTATGGTCACATTGACGACGGTCTTGGGGTCCTTATTGCGCGCCAGGCGGCTGTCGACCGTCGCCTGGCCCACGCTCGTTTCGCGAGTCCACCTGGCATCGATGCGTTTGGTCCGCTGACCAAACGTGCTCTTGCTGGTCGAGTCTTCCGCGAATACGAGAAGGGGGTCGTCGAACAGCAACGCGTTCAGGCTCCTGAGCTGAAGCAATGTAAGGTAGCCCGCCGTGGCGCCAAATTTGACGCGTATTATCGTTCCCTTGCCCGAGAACTCGAGGACCTTGGGGTGGGTCACCGTCAGCTCCGATGAGATGTCGGTCCCAGAGCCGTCCTGGGCGGTATTGGCGTCGTAGTCCGTGTTCTCGACCGGAACTTGTTGTCCCACGACTATATCGTAGTCCTGGGTTTCAGCAAGAAATTCCTTGGTCTCGTTTGCCGAGAAGGAGGTCGTCTCGCTCAGGGTCCATGTCGTATTGAGGCCCTGGTTCGTGGCGTCCCGCATCCTCATATAGACCACGTTTTCCACGTTGCTTACTCCATCGTCCCACACGAGGTCCGAGAAATAGGCATTGGTGCCGTCGTTCACCTCCTTGATGGTCGCTTTAGAGGAGGTATGGGGCGCCGATGTCCTGTGTGAGCGACCCTCCATCCGCCAGTAGCCGTGGCCGTCGACGTAGATGAATCCGTCCTCTTCGTCTTGAAGCTTGTGTATCTCGTCGGTCGCCTGTACTCCCCACATCGGCGGGCTCCACAGCTCCGGAATGACCTGTATGCCCGAATCGAGCTGTCGCCTGTCATCGTCAACGGCCGAATACGATAGGATATCGCCAAGAATTTCGTCCGTCGTCTGCGGTATTTCGGCCTGTGCTTGCGAGTGGAGTGTCACGCTGGTGAGACGCTCCATCTCGTCGAGAGCCCTGACGTAACAGTACTGGCGGTCCTTGCTGGGTCGAGGGTGAATGGAGTCTATGGCGCCGTAGAATAACGAGACCCAGCCTCCGAAGTTGTCCCAAACGTGGTCCGCCTCATCGTCGCAGTACAGACCATGCCTCGTGGCGCCGATGTTGAACGACGTCGACGCGTCGACGACCTCCTGCGCGTCGATGAAGATGCGAATGCTGCTTCCGTGCAAAACGACCTGTAGAAATTTCGTCGTGGAGACCGCCCAGGTAAACGACCCCGAACCGACAGGGCTCACAATGCCCCCGTCCATCTTCTTCACCTCTATGGCGGTGCCGGTGATGCGAACGAACATGTAATTGGCGTTGTCGACATATCGAAAAGAGAGACCGCCGTGGTCGGTTACGTCCGTCCCACGGGTGAAATCGCACCCGAAAGAGGCGTCCGCGTCGCCAAAGTCAACGGTTACAATGCATCTCCCGTTTCCCTGCACGCTGTCGGTCTCCGCGCCTGTACCTGCGGAGACAATATCGAAGTCTCGTCTGTTTTTGGTCCATGCGAAGGCCGCGTCATAGTCCAGCGCATGGTTGGGGAGCTGTACACCCGACGTGTCCGTAAAGCTGTCGAACGGGTACGCGGCCCTCGCCCAGACCTTTCGGCCCGGCTTCAGGTTCCCGCTGAGAGGCGAGTTGCCGTTGGGAGGGCTGTACTTGTGATCGTCATTACGCAGCTCCATCTCCAGTCGCGCCGCCTCTATGTGTTCGTTGGACAGGTCTCTGAACTGCTCTAACGTCAGGCCGAACACGTCCGCGGTGACGTCCTCATCGGAATCCGAGAAATCGCCATCGTCGTTCCAGTCGATCTTCACGAGCCATTTAGCCTGCGCCATCACTTGCTCTCCGAATTTAGGATTAGCTTCCGAAGCGAGATGCTAGCCCCCGACGC
This sequence comes from Chloroflexota bacterium, assembly GCA_022561955.1. Next base: position 5,244 of record JADFQF010000047.1, read on the forward strand.
CCAGACCACGCCTGCGGTCCTCCGTCAGCAGCCTCTTGATCTCCTTCGCCAATGCCCTCACGCTGCGCTCTTCTCTGGGAGCCTCGACATCCCGCAAACCCGGCATCGCCTCGCGGGCGATCCGCCTTCTTCGGGTGCTCGCCGGGCCGAGCAATGCGGACGACTCCTGGGGCGCTCCCCTCCTGGAAGGTGAGTCGGAAGACGGCGCCGGAATGGGGAGCGCCATCAGACGCTTCGCGCGGGCACGAAGCGCCTGGCCCGCCTCTGCAGTAAGCGATTGGAGACGTTCCCTTCGGGGGTATTCGATCATGAATTCTGCTCCTGATCCGGGAGATAGAGGGATGAGCCCGAGCCGATGGCCTGCGCCACGCACAGGTACGTGACCATCATCTCCACGACGTCGGCCGGTGTATTCTGTAATTCCTGCCAGCTCCAGCCCGTTGACGCCATTATGTGCACCTCTGCGAACTCCTCTGGAAGCACTCCGCTAATCAGCCCTCGATACAGCCTTTCCGCCATGCCTCTCTTGCTCTCGGACGGTGTTTCGAGGGTGCTTATGATCGCTTCGACTACACATGCGAGGTCGTCCGGGTCACGTGCCTTCAGACCATCAACGCCGATTGGCTCATCGAAGCTCCAGTCCAACGTCAGGTGTAAGATGGCCGTCTCGACGAGGCATTCGTCTCCACCCTCCCACAGCCTAACGTGCTTCCACAGGGGCCGCAGCGACAGGTCCCACCAGCCTCCGCCGGGGAGCGCCAGCCGTCGGGAAGATTTCGGGCTCGCTCCGGCTTCACCCATATCGATGCTAATAAGTGCCGCGCGTGACCGTGCCCTCAACCTGCAACGACGCGGTCCACTCCACGAGGCTGCCCACCCGGCTGCGTAGATCGTAGGACACGACCCAGCACCTGCCCGAATATTTGATGTCGCCGGTAGTAGTGCCCTCGGGTCCGTATTCGAAATCCACGTCCGATGTGTGGGACCGCAGGGCGCCCAGCACCGCGTCGGGACCAGACGTCGACGTATTGTCGAAGAGTCCGCTGAGAGAGAAGGGAACGTCTTCCAGGCCGGGGACGAACTTGGCGCCGCCGTCGGCGAGGGCCGTGACCTCATTCAGCGCCCTGCGGCCGGGGAGCCCTCTGACCTCCGTGACAAATGCCGAAAGGTCTCTGGGCGTGCCGCCGGTATCGTCGATGCTGAACCTCGAGACCTTGGAATCGAAAAACGCCATATGATACCTCTTATGCTGTTGGAAACAAGCGAATCGGCCGGACGGCTCCTCGTGGTAGGCCCGAAAACAAAAAAGGGCCAGACCTCTTGGGTCTGTCCCTCTACACGACCAGATTAGCACAACCGTTCGCATTAGTCAAGGCACACGCTTGGATGAACCGGCAAGGCGACGATGCATGGATTGTGGCGGCAGCGGCAGCGTGTTAAATTGACGATATGGCAAGCAGACCAAACTGGCACTACGACCATCCTCCCGCCTGCACCTGCGCCGAGTGTACTTCCAGGCGAATACGCAAGGGGGCAGGGCTCTCCCTAGCAAGCAAGATACGACGATTCTTTGACCGCCTCAGGGGTCGACGATAGCGCTGGCTTATCGCGCATGATCCGCCCGGCGGCGTCCCACATCCGTCATATGAAGCCTCGGCGAGCCATGTGCATCGAACCAGTCGTATGTAGGCACGAGACTCTCATCCTCGTCGATCGAAGCGCGCATTACGGCGACTCAGAGCTTGGATAAACCCGCCCGCATTGATGGGCCAAAAAACCACCGGAGGAATGAATTGCTGCGAATGGAAAAGGAGCACGCCGACCAGATGGTTGCGCACTCCCTTCAGGAAGACCCAAATGAATGCTGCGGAATACTGACGGGCAGCGACGATGTGGTCTCCAAGGTACACCGAATTACCAACACGGCCAAGAGTCCCTTCCGCTACCTGATGGACCCGCAGGAGCAGCTCAACGTCATGTTGGAGTCCGAACGCGCCGGACAGGAGATACTCGCCTTCTATCACTCGCACACGCACAGCCCAGCCTATCCGTCGCCGACCGATGTGAGGATGGCGCAGCAGAGCGGCTGGCTTGGTGACGACGTTTTCTACGTTCTGGTCTCCCTGGAAGACAAAGACGATCCCGCAATCCACGCCTTTCACGTCCAGGAAGACGGCGAAATCGTCGAGGAAGAGCTGGAGGTCTCCCATTAGCGAAATCCGATGCCGGGACGATGCCGTAGTAATATGCGAGGTCCCCTCCATAGGCGGTACCTGGTTGAGAGGATGCTGATCGGGCGGTGAAAGCACTAACCAGGTGCCGCCTCGTTACGTTCTAGAGACCGGAGCAGGCCGATTCTTCCGAAGTGGCCGATCCAGGGAGCTAGAGAGGTAATGTGAAGTGCGTGGAGGTCCTTTCATGAAACGACTCCTACCCGTCGCCGTAATCGTAGCCGGCGCGCTGACCTTCGTGTCTATCGCCGCCGTTCAGCTCAGCAGGGCGAACGCGAGCGATGACACACAGGCGGCGCTCTCTCAAGCTCAGCCGCCGCCCAGCTCAGTCGCGACCGACGCCTCGCCTGCCGAGCCCTCCTCTGCGAATGAAGACCCCCAGACCAGTCAGCAAGCCGCCTATGTCGGCATTGCTCTGGCCGGGCTATCCGAGGAAGAGGCGGACGCCCTGGGCATCCCGGGCGGTGCGATCGTCAAATCGGTAATGCGGGACAGCCCCGCGGACGGCCTGCTGGAAGAGGAAGACATCATAACGTCCGTCGACGGCGAGGCCGTGTCCGGCCCCAGAGACGTCGTTGATGCCGTGAGGTCGTCCAGTCCTGAAGAGGTAATGACGTTCACCGTGCTTCGCGGCGGCGACACGATGAGCATCGAGGTGACCCTGGGGGAGCGTGAGACCTCCGTTTTTGCCTTCCGCTTTAACGAAGCAACGCCGAGCCACGGCCGGACCGGGCGGACCCACGGCATGGGAGGCGCAGTGGTAAGGAGCGAATACGTCACGGAGACCGACGACGGA
>JADFQF010000048.1 GCA_022561955.1 Chloroflexota bacterium
CCGACCTTGATGCTCGTCTTTTTCCTGGCCATATTTCTGCCTCCTGCGCTGGTCCGGCTGTCCTATCGGAGACTTCCCACATGCTATCCCTCGCAGCGAAGGTCACCGACTCTGAAAGAGCTCTGCCATTACTAGTTTAGACGTCGAAACCTGAGCTTCGGTTCCATTTCTATATAAACAAGAGGAGGTCCGTTTATTCGGGCCTCCTCTTGCGACAGGATTGGGTTTCGTTGGGGCGGGACCTATACGGGCATCGTCCTGCCCGTCTTGGTCCTTCCGATCTTCGCGCCCTCCTCACCGGCGCCGGCGAGGACTTTGACGCCGTCGTCCAGCTGCTTCTGCACGCGCTTCTCGACGGACATATCGGGCTCGTTCCACGCGCAAAGGAACGCGATGTTGTTGTCGTCCAGGGCCTGTTTGATGCGCAGCCTCGCCGCGTCCATGTCGGCCGGATACGGCGGATCGTGGGCGTCGGCATAACCGAGAGACAGCCCCATGTCGCCGGGCCCCCACTCGGCGAAGGCGATGCCCGGCACGGCGGCGGTCTCCTCGCACTTCTCCAGCGCGCGCTTGTTTTCGATCTTCAACCCCAGGAGAAGCTCTCCGTTGGGGTTCAGGGGCCACGGGTCGGCCCTCTTCATGTACTCGACGGGGTCCAGTCCCCAGATCTCCGCCGCCGTCCGCTGTCCACCGCCGCCCCGGCGCCCGTCGCCCAGGACGTCGCCCAGGCCGATGCTCTGGAACGGATAGCGGCACGACTCGACGAAGGCCTTCACGGCGCCCGCCGACTCGACGTGACAGAGCAGTATGCCGTGGATGCCCCTGGCCAGCACCTGTTTCATCATCCAGGAGTTGGTCCGCACGATCTCTTCGTTGGTCCCGTCCGTTGGAATCGTCATGATCACGGCGGGTGTCCGGTGGCCGCTCTTCGTCGGTCCGCCGGCAACTAGGCCATTCATGAAGGCCTCCAGGCCCTTGAGGTCCATCGTGCCGTGTTCCATGTCGATGCCGATGTAATCGGCCCAGGTCTGGGCCATGGCCTTGCCCTTCTCGAAGGTCAGCTCCCTGGTGCCTTCCGAGTATATGGGCTGTCCCTGCTCCAGCAGCTCCAGGGCCTTGTTGATTCGCTTTGGCATGGTTCACCTCTTAGAAATTATTTCAAAAGGGCGGGCACCATGTTCCCACCCGTCCGTGGGGTTTTTGTTCCTGGAGGCACATCCCCCAGACCACCGTCATTCCGTCGAAAGCCGGAATCCTTGGAGGGAAAGCCCTCGTGTACCTTAATATAGGGACGTGACAGACCGTTTCCCCGTTAATCTTCGAGTTCTGCCGTTCCGGCCGAGGCGTATCCGGGCCCGCCTGAAAATCGGATTCCTACGCCAACGCAGAGTTTAACGCAATAGTCTTCGAGTCGCCAGCCACGGAGCGCTGAGAGCTCCTGGTTGTCCTAGCGAGGCTAGCGGCCCGCCTCTATCTGCCGAATCTCGGCCGTGATGGAGCCGCCTTCGACGGTCACTATCGCCATGGTCGCCGGGACCATGAAGGACGAGTAGCCCTGGCCGGGGTTGATGTAGTGTACGCCGTTTCGCGACTCGTTCAGAGTCTCGTGGAGGTGGCCGAAGAGAATCGCATCGACCGGCTCGGGAAAGTCCGGCAGCAACGCCTCCAGCTCGAATTCGGGCCCGCCCCATGCCGGATGAGTGACGCCGATGCGCACGCCCTCTACCTCGATGACCTCGACGTAGGGTATTGCGCGGCGTATCTCGACGGGGTCGGAGTTTCCGTGTACGACTACGGCCCTCTTGGAGCACGCCCTGACGCCGTCGACGACGCTCATGCGGCTGAAGTCGCCGCAGTGCACCGCTATGTCGGCGTCGGCGAGGGCGGCCTTTATGTCCGGATGGACCTCGCTCCAGTCCAGGCAGTGCGTGTCGGACACGACAGCTATGACCGTCATGGAACTGTCATCAGGTTTACAGGAGGGCGCGGCGTCAGACCACGCCGTCCGCTTCCAGGGCCTTGACCTCTTCCTCGGTAAGTCCCAAAAGCTGGTCGTAGACTTCGACGTTGTGCTCGCCGAGCAGAGGGGCGTGTTTCATCTCGACCGGCGAGTCGGCGAGTTGGACCGGGAAGCCGGGCATTTTGAACTTGCCCCTGGCGGGATGGTCCATGGTCGTTATCATGCCTCGCTCTTCGAGGTGCGGGTCATTGTGAATGTCCGAGGCGTTGAGGACCGCGCCGCAGGGTACCCCGCCCTCACCTAATATGGCCATGACCTCGTGCTTCGTATACTGCATGGTCCACGACTCTACCAGGGCGTCGACCTCTTCCTTGTGCTGCCCGCGCCAGACGGGATTGGACCAGTCCGGATCGTCGATGAGCTCCTCCTTGCCCATCAGGAGGCAGAGCGCGTCCCACATGTGGCTGCGCACCGGCTGGCAGTAGATGTAGGCGTAGTCGTCGGGTCCGCCCGGCTTGCAGCGGTAGATGTCTCCGGGAGCCGTCCCCGCCACGGCGCTTCCCGTGCGTCCGGGCTCTTCTCCCCCGGAATCGTAGTACTGACGCATCTTGATTCGGCTGAAATTAACGACGGCGTCCTGCATGGAGACCTCCAGCACCTGCCCCTTGCCGGTGCGTTCTCGCTGCCACAGGGCGGCCATGATACCGAAGGCCGCGTGGATTCCCGTGCCGGTGTCGCCGATCGTCGAGCCGGGCTTGGTCGGGGGGCCGTCCGGTTGGCCGGTGAACGCTATGGAGCCGCCCACGGCCTGCGCGATCATGTCGAAGCTCTTGTAGTTTTGGTACGGGCCGTAGGTGCCGAACCCCTTGATTCGCGCCAGGATTATCCTTGGGTTGACGCTGCTCAGCGTTTCATAGCCGAGGCCAAGCCTTTCCAGCGTTCCCGGCGCCATGTTCTCCGCGACGACGTCGCCCTTCTTGACCATCTCCAGGAACATGCCCTTACCCTTCTCCGACTTGAGATTGAGGGTAACGCTGCGCTTATTGGCGTTGAGCAAAATGAAGTAATAGCTGTCCACGTCGGGAAGGCCGGACCTGTTGCGCCTGCCGGGGTCGCCGACTCCGGGCTGCTCGACCTTTATTACGTCGGCGCCGAGCCATGCCATGGACTCGGTGCAGGAAGGTCCCGCCTCAAACTGGGTCAGGTCAATTACGCGGATGTCTTCGAGGGCCTTGCCGCTTGCTGTTCCGTTTACCATGCTGAGACCTCATGTTCGTGAGTTGACGCTAGTATAGCAAATGCTTACGCCTGCGACCCACCGATTCGGTCGGGATTTCGCCCTATCGGCATGTTCTTGACTTTTGGGTCTGCGCCCCTTGGCGTAGGGGTAGAGCACGCATGCTTGAAAATTCGGGAATCCCTGTGCTTAGCGCGCCTAGCCTGTGGTACAATCGGCAAACCGAGGCGTCCGTTTTCCATTCCTCTGCCCCGACGCAACGGCAAATCTCAGGTCATGGGAGGCTCTATATGATCTCTAATGGCGCCAACGGCAGCACCAGTGGACCTTTAAAGGGTGTACGAGTCTTGGACTGGACGATCTGGCAGTTCGGCCCCGTCTCTTCGGCCATGATGGGAGATATGGGCGCCGATGTGATCAAGATCGAGTCCCTGGACGGCGATTCGGGCAGGGGCCTGTGGAGGGCGTCCAACCTCACTATGGACCTGGGAGAAGGCCGCAACGCCTACTTCGAGACATGCAATCGAAATAAGCGGGGAATCGCGCTGAACCTGAAGACGGAAGAGGGGCTTCAGGTGCTTTACAAGCTGGTGGAAGGCGCCGATGTCTTCGTGCAAAACTTTCGCAAGGGCGTCGCCGAGCGCCTGGGAGCGGGGTACGAAACCCTGCACGAGATTAATCCCACGCTGGTCTACGGCTCCGCCAACGGCTACGGCCCAAAGGGACCCGACGCTCACTTGCCCTCCTTCGATGGATGCGGCCAGGCCCGCAGCGGGCTGATGATGTCGGCCACCGCCCCGGACGCGGAGTACCCCACCCGCGTCACCCAGGGCGTGTCCGATCAGATTGGCGCGATCATGCTCTGCCAGGGAGTGCTGGCCGCACTGGTGGCGAGGCACGTTCAGGGAATCGGACAGAAGGTCGAGACGTCGCACCTGAGCGCGAACATGTGGCTCCAGGGCATGGGCATGACCATGAGCCTGCTGAACGGCGGCCGGGACTTTCGCTCCTACGACCGGGAGGCGCCCACCAACCCGCTGGCCAACCTGTACAAGTGCAAGGACGGGCGCTGCATACAGCTAATGCACCTTCAGCCGGACAGGTTCTGGGAGCCCTTCATGAAGGTCTTGGGGCTGGATGAGTATATCGACGACCCCAGGTTTTCGGAGATGGCCGCAAGGGCCGAAAACGCCCGTGAGATCGTCAAGATACTCGACGCTCGCTTCGCCACGAAGAATGCGGACGAGTGGGACGGCGCGTTCCGGTCCTCAGGCACCGATTTCATATACGCGATGGTCCAGTCCATCAAGGACCTGGAGCACGATCCTCAGGTCATCGCCAACGACTACATTACCGAGTTCGACCACCCGGTCATCGGCAAGGTCAAGATGTGCAACCATCCCAACATCTACAGCGAGACGCCGTCGGGCATCTGGCGAGAGGCGCCTGAGCATGGGCAGCACACGGAAGAGATACTCATAGACGAGCTGAATTACAGTTGGGACGACATTCAGGAGTTGCGGGAGGCCGGCGCGATTCTGTAACCTTATCCCGTGAGGGGGTTTTTTGGCCCATCCGGCCTATTCTAAGCATTTCGAGGGAGGAAAGATGGCTGAGATTGATGGCGGGCTGCTGTTCGCCAAGGCGTTGAAGAGAGAGGGTGTCGAGTACATATTCACACTCAACGGGGGACATATATACAACCTCTACGAGGGTTGCGACAAGGAAGGCATCAAGATCATAGACTTTCGCCACGAGCAGGTGGCGGCCCACGCGGCGGAGGGCTGGGCGAAGGTCACCGGCAAGCCCGGAGTGGCCATCGTGACGGCGGGCCCCGGCGTGACCGATGCCGTTACCGGAATCGCCAATGCGTTTCAGGCGCCGAGTCCCATGATTCTGATCGGCGGCAACGCCGGCATAGCCGACCATCTTCGAGGCGGCTTGCAGGACTTTGACAGCGCGACTTTCCTCAAGCCGATAACCAAGTTCTCGGAGCAGATAAAAAGGGTAGAGCGAATTCCGGAGTACGTCGCCAATGCCTTCAGAAGCGCGACGTCGGGCGTTCCAGGACCCGCGTACCTGGAGATCCCCATCGACATCGTGAACGGCAAATGCGAGGAGGACGACGTTCGCTATCCGCAGCGGTACCGGACGGAGGCGAGGGCCTACGGCGACCCCGCGTACGTCAAGCAGATGGCCGACATCATCGAAAACACCGAGAGGCCCATGGTCTTGGCGGGCTCGGACGTATGGTGGACCGGCGCATCTCAGGAGCTTCGCGAGTTCATCGAGATGATAGATTCGCCGGTCTTCCTCAACGCCATGGGTCGAGGAAGCATTCCTTCCGACCACCCCAACATTGGTTCGCTGGGGCGCCGCTACGGCATGGTCAAGTCCGATACCGTAATCCTGATTGGCACCCCCATCGACTTCAGATTGAGCTACGGCGCCGATACGCTGTTCCCTCAGAACCCGAAGCTCATCGAGATCATGATGGACGGCAACAAGATCGGCCTGAACCGGGACGTCGACGTCGGAATCGTCGGCGACACCAAGGCCGTGCTGCAGCAGGTGATGGACGAGCTTCGGTCCCGCGGATATAAATCGCCTGGAAGGGCATGGGTTGAAGAGGTCATCACCGAGGACAAGGTACTGAAGGCCGCCGACGAGGAGATGCTCAACAGCACTCAGACTCCCATCCACCCGATGCGGGTCATGAAAGAGCTCCGAGATTTCCTTGACAGGGACGCGACGGTCATCGGCGACGGCGGAGACATCGTTACCTTCGCCGCCCGCGTGCTCAACATCAACGAGCCGGGACATTGGCTCGACCCGGGACAGTTCGGCTGCCTGGGCGCCGGCAGCGGATTCGCGGCGGCGGCCCAGCTCGCACGCCCCGGCAAACAGGTCTGCATCGTGTACGGCGACGGCGGATTCGGCCTGACCGGTTTCGACGTGGAGAGCTACGTTCGCTTTAACCTGCCCATCGTGTCGGTGCTTGGCAATAACGGGGCCTGGAACCAGACTACGCAGGGCGTCGTGCGGCGAGGCGGCAAGGCGCTGGGAACGTACCTTTCGCAGGAGACCAACTACGCCAAGATCATGGAGGGCATGGGAGGCTACGGAGAGCGAGTAACAGATCCGGAGCAGATCAGGCCCGCGCTCGAGAGGGCCTTCGGATCGGGCAGGCCCGCGCTCCTCGACGTGGTGATAGACCAGAAGGTCGCCTACGCGGACATGGGCGGACGGTCGCGGCAACAGCGCCAGTACTAGGCTCACATGGGTGGACCGACTAGAAGGGCGGCTCGTCAGGGGCCGCCCCTTCTTGTTATACAGGCGGTTCAAGAGTCACTCTGTCCTGATCCAAGAACGTACCGCCGCGCACCGTATATTACAACGAGGGTTGGCCAAGGGTGGCGATAAAGCGACCCGAGGCATGCGATATCCGTTACTGCTATCATTTCCGTCGGGCTCAGCCGTCAAGAATCAAGACACCGCTTATCCGACGCGGGCCTGACCATAATAGGATCAACCCTTATTGAATCTACGCTTGCGCGGCTACGGGAAAGCGAGGCCATGAATGAAGCTCCTTACGTACGATACCGGCACGGGACCACGTTGCGGCGTTCTCCAGGAGGACCATATCATCGACGTGTCTGCACTGCTCGGCTCCCCGGCAACACTGCGTGACGTCCAGGCGTTGTTGGAGTTCGGTGAGTCGCCGATCGACCGCGTGGGAGAGGCGCTGTCCGGAGGAGCCGTTGCGCCACAGATAGCCCTGGATAAGGCGACTCTGTTATCCCCCGTGCTTCAGCCACCCACGGTCCGCGACTTCATGATATTCGAGGAGCACGCTACTGGTCAGGGCACGCGAGAGCAGACCGACGCATGGTACCGGATGCCCATCTTCTACTTCTCGAATACGCTGCGAATCTTCGGGCCCGATGCCGACATACCTTACCCTTCCGCATCAGACATGCTCGACTACGAGCTCGAGCTCGGCTGCATAATCGGCAGAGGCGGAAGCAATATTGCCGAGGCCGATGCCATGGACCATATCGCCGGATTCTGCATATTCAACGACTGGAGCTGCCGCGACCTGCAGGGCGACGAGATGGCCGTCAGGCTGGGTCCCGCAAAGGGCAAGGATGCCGCGACCTCCCTGGGGCCGTGGATGGTGACGATGGACGAGATGGCCCCATACATGCGCGATGGCCGGCTGCAGGTGAAGTGCACGGTAAAGGTGAACGGCGACTACTGGCTCAGCGACGGGGATGGCGGCGTCGCGTATCACACCTGGGGCTCTCTGGTGGAACGGGCGTCCAAAGACAGCCGCATCGCCCCCGGCGACGTCTTCGGCACGGGCACCGTCGGCGGAGGTTCCATCGGAGAGGCCATTCGAAAGGGCTATGAGAAGGCCCGTTTTCTCCAGCCGGGGGATGTCGTCGAGATAGAGGTGGAAGGAATCGGCGTCTTGCGCGGCACTATCACGCCAAAGGAGCACGCCGATGCAGGCTACCGCTACATGGTCAAGGTGCAACCCAATCTTCCCGAGCGCGGCATAGCAAAGGACTACAAGTACGAGCTCAAGCTGCGCTGACGCCGGCGCTTCGCGGTCGACGGTGACTTGCCGGGGCTGACGGCGTCGCACTCACGGCATTGCATGGACGAGACTCGCACCGGCGCCGTCGCCCATCTAGTGACTATCCGAAAAAGTCTATCCAGAACGGACCGTTCTTCTGCAGGTTCAGCGCAGACGGGTGGAAAGAAATCTCCCCGCTTATGGTGAGCTTGTCGAACCATCTTTTGAAATAGTCACTTAGCTCGACTCTGTACATTCCGATTGCGGCTCAACACGAAGGCGTATAGCTGATGGTCAGTAATCGGCGGACTTTTTGCATGTCGAGTTTGCAGGGTGATGTCCAGAAAGTCCTTGAACGATGAGATAGCTGTTCATACGGCAGAGCGAAGGCACCATATTAAACCCGTTCGAACGCGCTCCCACCCCCCCCTGGATTCCGGCTTTCGCCGGAATGACGGGCCCTCACTTAGCTCGACTCT
>JADFQF010000473.1 GCA_022561955.1 Chloroflexota bacterium
CCCGGAGAGGAAGAGATGCACGGCGCGGGCGTTTCTTATGGCGCTACATGTGACGGCGCTTTCTTCATGGGGCAGGTCGTCGGCGTAGCGGGCGGTGGCGACTCCGCCCTGGACGAGGCGCTGGTATTGACGGAGTTCGCCTCCAAGGTCGTCATCTTCTGCAGGGACGCAAGATTCAGCGGCGAGAAGGTCCTTCAGGACAGGGTGCTCTCCAATCCAAAGATCGAGGTCAGGTGGGACACGACGGTTGACGCCATTTTGGGCGAAGGTGGGGTCGATGGCGTTAGCATCACGGATACGACGTCCGGTGAGACGTCGCGCGTCGACCTGTCCGGCATCTTCATTTACGTCGGCCTCGAGCCTAATAGCCAGTACCTGGACAAGGTGTTGCCGTTGGACGGCGGCGGCCACATCCCGACCGACCTGTGGATGGAGACGCCCGTGCCGGGTCTGTTCGCGGCGGGCGACATCCGCCAAAAATCTGCGGCACAGCTCGCGAGCTCGGCGGGCGACGGCGCGACGGCCGCCATCGCCGCGCGCCGTTACATCGAAGGCCGAGAATGGGTCTAGCCGTAATCATAACCATGACGCCACACCGTTTTTATAAACTTTGCAGCGCCACATTTTAGGAAGTTTCTGATGCCAAGGATATCGGAGTTTTACGGCATCGCGATTTACCTCTATTATGATGATCACGCTCCGCCGCATTTCCATGCCATTTACGCAGGCAGTGAAGCTCTAATGGGGATCGATCCAGTGAGAATTATTGAAGGCAATTTGCCGCGAAGGGCCTCTTCACTTGTTATCGAGTGGGCGGGTGTCCATCGAGAGGAATTGATGGCGGATTGGCTGCTTGCACGCGAACACGAACCCCTCCAACCCATTCCTCCTCTAGACTAGGACAGGAGATTTAGAAAATGATCCCACATATAATTGAAGCCGAGGTCTGCGGGCCGCACGCTTTGCGACTCGTTTTTGACGACGGAACAGGAAAGGTCGTGGACCTTTCATCAGTGCTGACAGGACCGATTTTTGAGCCTTTGCAGTCACAACAATATTTTGCTCTCGCATCAATTGACGAAGTAGCAGGTACTGTGGTTTGGCCCAATGGCGCGGACTTCGCACCGGAGGCCCTTTATGAGTTCCCTGACATAGAGGTTGGCGCCAATGAGACCAGCTTGGAGACCAAACCGACTTCTACGGAATAACGGCAGGACGATTTATGGAATTTCGATTTACCGATGAACAGGAGGCATTTCGGCTCGAGGTGCGTGAGTTCTTCAAGAGCGCCCTGGGCGAAGGCTGGAGCGGTATCGATCCCGACGCCTATTTCCAGGACGACAATTGGCGGCTCATAAGGGGTCTCACCGAAAAGCTGGTCGAAAAGAACTGGCTCACTCTCGCGTGGCCCGAGGAGTACGGCGGGCAGGGCCGGCCACACATGGAGCAGATGATCTACAACGAGGAGACGGCGTATTTCAGGGCTCCCGTTCGGGATACCAGCATGGGCACCCACATGGTCGGGCCCACCATCATGCTCTACGGGACCGACGAGCAGAAGGCCGAATACCTGCCTGAGATCGCCGACGGCACCGCCGTATATTGCCAGGGATTCAGCGAGCCCGAGTCCGGCTCCGACCTGGCTTCTCTGCAGCTTCGCGCCGTGGAAGACGGCGACGACTTTATCTTGAACGGCTCTAAGATATGGACCTCGGGAGCGCACAGGGCCAATCGGTGCTACCTGATGGCGAGGACGGACATCGAAGCCCCGAAGCACCGAGGAATCAGCGTATTCGTGCTGGACATGGCCACTCCGGGAATCGAGGTGCGTCCCATAATCAACATGTTCGGCGTGCACTACTTCAACCAGGTATTCTTCGAGAACGTCCGCGTGCCGAAGCAGAGCATGATCGGCGAGATGAACCGGGGATGGTACGTGGCCGCGACGACGCTGGACTTCGAGCGCTCCGGCGTGCAGCGGTTCGCCGCCAACCGACGGGACCTCGAGGAGATCGTCGAGCTTTCCAAAGAGATCAGGTCCAACGGCAGGACCCTAAACGAAGACCCGATGTTCAGGGCCAGGCTGGCCGAGCTC
>JADFQF010000474.1 GCA_022561955.1 Chloroflexota bacterium
GGGGAGAGCTGCCAAAGCATTTCCCGTCGTCACACCTGCTGTGGAACGAGGTCGAGGAGGGGCTGACGCGGGTCCACAGACGTCTGGACGTTACGCCGTGGGGCGCGCAGGAGCTCACCCAACAGGATGCTCATGTGCTTCCGTTCACGTCGCCACCGACGTTCTTCGGCAAGCTGGACAGCTTTGTCGACGAGGCCCGCGAGCTCATTGAGGCCGGCGGTCGGGTGGTCACCGTGACCTCGCACTCACGAAGGCTAGGGGAGATTTTTTCGGAAAGCAAGGTAAAGGTCGAGCTGCCCGACGAGATGGTGGAGGTCCCGAAGGCCGGGTCGTTTACGCTGGTCCAGTCGGAGGCCGGGGGGCTGAACGAGGGCTTCATCCTGACCAACCAGGGTGAAAGGCTGGCCGTGTTTAGCGATACCGAAGTCTTCGGGGTCACGAAGCAGCGGCGAACCCGTCGCAGGGCCAGCGCCATGCGCGACGCGTTCCTCTCCGAGCTGTCTCCGGGGGATTACGTAGTGCACGTAGAGCACGGCATAGGCAGATTCGTCGGCACGGGTCACCTGGCGAAGGAGGAGGGCAGCAACAGCACCGAGTACCTGATCCTTCAATACGCCCAGAGCGACAAGCTGTACGTCCCAATGGAGCACCTGGATCGGGTGGCAAGCTACTCCGCGCCCCTGGACCGACCGCCTTCCCTCACCCGCCTCGGCACACAGGAGTGGAAGCGCGCCAAGGAACGTGCCGAGCGCTCGACCCGGGAGATGGCCGCAGAGCTTCTTTCTCTTTACGCGGCCCGCGAGCTCGTGGACGGGTACGCCTTCTCGCCAGACGTGCCGTGGCAGGCCGAGATCGAAGAGTCGTTCCCCTTCGAGGAGACGCCTGACCAGCTCGCCACGATAGCCGAGGTCAAGGCCGATATGGAGTCCAAGAAACCCATGGACCGCCTGGTGTGCGGCGACGTTGGCTACGGCAAGACAGAGATCGCCCTTCGCGCCGCCTTCAAGGCCGTCATGGAGGGCAAGCAGGTCGCCGTTCTGGTGCCGACGACGGTGTTGGCCCAGCAGCACTACGTTACCTTCTCGCAGCGCCTCAGCGCCTACCCGGTCAGGATAGAGGTGCTCAGCCGGTTCCGCACGGACAAGGAGCAGCGGAGCATCGTGGAGGGGCTCGCCACGGGCCAGGTAGACATCTGCATCGGCACTCACCGCCTCATTCAGCGCGACGTCCGCTTCAAAAACCTCGGCCTCGTAGTGATAGACGAGGAGCAGCGATTCGGAGTCGCGCACAAAGAGCGGCTCAAGCAGATGCGCCAGGAGGTGGACATCTTAACGCTGACGGCCACGCCTATCCCACGAACGCTGCATATGTCCATGGCGGGCGTCCGCGACATGAGCACGATGGAGACGCCGCCCGAAGAACGCCTGCCGATCAAGACCTACGTCTCGGAGTTCAGCGACGAGCTCATCAGAGAGGCCATTCTCCGGGAGCTCGACCGTCAGGGCCAGGTCTATTTCCTCCATAACAGGGTCCACAATATCGATTACATGGCCGGCTACATCCGCAACCTCGTGCCCGAGGCGGAGGTCGGCGTGGCCCATGGCCAGATGCACGAGGGAGAGCTGGAACAGGCGATGCTGGACTTCGCCGAGCGCAAGGTGGACGTGCTCGTCTGCACGACCATCATCGAATCGGGCCTGGACATCCAGAACGTCAACACCCTGATCGTGAACCGCGCGGACGCCTTCGGCCTCTCCCAGCTGTACCAGCTACGCGGCAGGGTAGGGCGCAGCGCCAGACGGGCCTACTCTTACCTGATGATCCCCAAGACCCGAAGCCTTACCGAGGCGGCCGAGAAGAGGTTGAAGGCCATGCTCGCCGCCACCGAGCTTGGCGCAGGCTTTCGCATCGCCATGAAGGACCTGGAGATTCGGGGCGCCGGCAATATTCTAGGCTCCGAGCAGAGCGGGCACATCCACGCCATCGGCTTCGAGCTATACAATAAGCTGCTTTCGGCCGCCGTACAGGACTTGAAGGCCAGCCGCGAGGGCGGCGCAGGCACTGAATCAGATTCAGCTCCAGC
>JADFQF010000049.1 GCA_022561955.1 Chloroflexota bacterium
CAATCTACAACGACCCTACCGTCGGCGCGGCGCTCTGGTCGGAGACTCAGACCGTTTTCACGTTCGAAGGTCTGTTTACGGCCCAGCTTGGCGTTGACGAGGATATAGACCCAATAATATTTGCGAATAACCCGGAGACCTATGTAGGAATCCGAGTCGGCTTTAACCCGGAAATGACGCCGCGTATCCGAATGTCGTACTCCCCGTACGCCCTTCACGCCGTCACCGCCGAGAACGTCATTAGACCTCCAATCAATCCACTTCAGGTAGCAACGCTGCGTTGGTACGAGGCCCGCGACACCTTACAGACCTTGCCTGTGGGTGATTCCCCTACAGACATCGCCTTCGATGGCGAACACCTGTGGATCACGAATCGAGGCGACGACGACGAAGACGATGACAACGTGGTCACCAAGATCAAGGCGTCGAACGGCCAGAAGGCGGCCGACTTCCCGGTGGGCGGCAATCCCGTGGCCGTAGCCTTTGACGGAGAGAAAATATGGGTCGTAAATAGCAGTGACGACAGCATTACCAGCTTCAGAGCGGATGGGACAAAAAGAAAACTCTATCCTCAGAAGAAGATAACAGAACAAGGTGAATTAAATTTCGACTCTTCGCCTCTCACGCGTCCCGTAGACATTGCGTTCGACGGGGAAAATATGTGGGTTGTAAATCAGGGCGGAGATGAAGTCATCAAGTTCCCCGCCTCCGAGGGAATGGTCACAATTGTTGATGTGAGCAAGGAAAATTTTGAGAGGAGTGGAGTAGGCAATAACCCCTCAGCCATAGCCTTCGACGGTGAGCACATGTGGGTTACCCATTCCGGGACAAAGAACATTACGAAGATTCGCGTATCAGACAACGAAATCGTCCAGACAATTTCGGCGGGTAGGGGCCAGCGGGGCATCGCATTTGACGGAACGAGCATGTGGGTCATCGACGAAGATGAAGACGAAATAATTAAGGTGAGGGCCTCGGACGGTGAGGTTTTGGGCTCGTTTTCCGTTGGGCGAAATCCCAGTGCGGTCGCCTTTGACGGCAGAAGTATCTGGGTCACGAACAAGGCCAGCAACAATGTGACTAAAATAAGGACAACCGACGGCGAGGTAATCGGAACATTCAAGACTGGTCTGTCACCCGTATCCATCGCCTTCGATGGAATCCATGTCTGGATCGTCAGCGAAGACGATGACAACGTGATGAAGAAGTGAAGATTCTCCATTCATATTGGCTGAATGAAAGAGCGTTGCGGCGACTGTTGGTTCTGTCGTCTCTGGCGATGCTGCTTGCATTGGTATTTGGCGCGAGCCTGGTTATGGCCCAGGGCCAGGTATTCATGCCGTGGAGCGCCTATACGAACGGAAGCGATGATCTAACTTCCCTTAAAAATAAGATGCGGGCCGTGACCTTCGGACAGTCCGCCCTGGGCATCACCACTTCTGACGAATTCCAACTGGAGTTGGGGTTCCACACGGGAGTAATGGCAGGTCCGGCTGCGTTTGCGGCCCTGGCGGCAGATCTTGCGCTCACGCCGACGCCCACTCCCGAACCCGCCGCAACGGATACCCCCACGGCGGAGCCCACGGCAGAGACCACGGAACCCACCGAGACGCCCGAAGCGGCTCCAACGGAGAAGCCTACGGCGGCCCCTACGGAGAAACCTACGGCGGCTCCAACGGCCCGGCCGCAGGAAGCAACCGCGACCCGGACGCCACGACCTACCGTGATCACGGTTCCTTCGCCCACGGCGACCAGTGAGCCCATCGTAATCGTAGTTACGTCGCCGCCCAGACCTTCGCCGACTCCTGAGCCACCTGCTCCGGCCGCACCCGCCGCACCGCCGACTCCCCTGGTGATTGTGGTGACATCGGTGCCGCCAAATACCCCGGTCGTGCCGGAATCGCCGGTTGGTGGACTCTGCTCGGCGCCCGGGAGTCCCGGACCGCTGCCATTGGACCTTGGGTTGCTGATGATATTGGCAGCCCCGCTTGCGTTGTGGAGACTTAGCTCCAGGTCCTAGCCCGCGGAATATCTTTGACTCCTGCGCAGAAACCGCCGGAGGAAAGTGATCCGACCGGTTCAGCGGCAAGACTCGGCGCTCGATGTAACTTGCAAGCCACTACCAGGGCACCCCGCGTTGCGTTGACACCCGCTCAATTCAGTAGTGTATCATGGCTCTATTAAGGTGTTGAAGGCGCCAATACAGAGGGCGAAATCCGCCTTGCCGGCGAAGGCCCTTCAGCGGCCCGTGGAGCTGCAATGACCACATATCGTTACTCGAAATGGGACGGAAGCCAGCACGTCTTCGATCTGGATGAAGACGAGCTCATGGACTCCCTGTCCGAGGACATTCTCAGCCACGGGGACATCAACCGCGCTCTTCGCAACCTCTTTCAAAGGGGCATGCAGAACGAACAGGGGGAACGCATGCCCGGGCTCAGAGACCTGATGGACCGCTTGAGAGAGCAACGCCGCCAACAGCTCGAGCGTTACAACCTCGATTCCCTGATGGACGACCTCAAGGAACGCCTTCAAGACGTCGTCGATACCGAGCGACAGGGAATAGAAAAGCGCCTCGACGATGCGAACCGGCAGCTCGAAGCAGCCGGCGAAGAGGCCGAGCACCTCCAGGGCCCCATGAAGCTGCTGGAGGAGCGGGCCGACAGGAGCCGCCAGACGCTCGACGCCCTGCCGGAGAGTATGGCCGGCGCGATCAAGGAGCTTCAGGACTACGACTTCATGGACCCGGAGGCCCGACGGAAATTCGACGAGCTTCTGGACGCCCTCAAACAGCAGATGATGCAGAATTTCTTTCAGGGCATGAAGGACCAGCTACAGGGCATGAGCAAGGAAGAGATGGAGGACCTGAAAAATATGATTCAGGCCCTCAACCAGATGCTTCGCGACCGTGCCATGGGCGAGGACCCGGACTTCGAAGGGTTCATGGAGCAGTATGGACGTTACTTCGACCCCGACCGTCCGGCGAGTCTCGACGAGCTCATAGAGCAGCTTCAACAGCAGATGGCCGCCATGCAGTCTCTGATGGACAGCATGTCGCCGGAGATGCGTCAGGAGCTCGAGGACCTGATGGCCTCTTCCATAAGTCCGGAGATGATGGAGGAGATGGCCGAGCTGGCGGGAACGATGTACGACATGTTCCCCTTCGACGATATGGCCCAAGAGTACCCATTCATGGGCCAGGAAGACCTCACGCTCGATCAGGCCATGGACCTGATGGGCGAGCTCCAGGATATGGACGCGCTGGAACAGCAGATCCAGCAGGTCATGCGCAACGGCAACATCGAAGACATAGACCTGGACAAGGTCGAGCAGCACATGGGCGAGGAGGCGCGACGGCAGCTGGAGCAGCTACAGAAGGTCGTCCAGCAGCTCGAGGAGGCGGGTTATCTCAAGCACAAGGGTGATCGGCTGGAGCTGACGCCGAGAGGCATGAGAAAGCTGGCCCAGAAGGCGTTGAAGGAGGTCTTCTCTGAGCTGAAGAAGGACCGCATGGGACGCCACGAAGTCTATTATCGTGGCGACGGAGGCGAACGCACGGGCGAGACAAAGACCTATGAGTTCGGCGACCCCCTGGACCTTGACCTCCATCGCACGCTATTCAACGCCGTGCTGAGGGAAGGTCCCAACGTACCCATTCGCCTGTCCCCCGAGGACCTGGAGATCAATCGAACGGAGCATCTGACCCAGACCGCCACCGTGCTGCTGCTGGACCAGAGTCGCTCGATGGGCATGTTCGGCAGCTTCGCCTCCGCCAAGAAGGTCGCGCTGGCCCTGTACTGGCTGATCCACAGTCAATACCCACGAGACTATTTCTCCATCATAGGCTTCTCCGACTACGGCATGGAGATCAAGAATGAAGACCTGGCCGAGCTGACCTGGAACGCCTGGGTTTCGGGCACCAACATGCAGCATGCCCTGATGCTGGCCCGTAATACGCTGTCGAAACAGAAGGTGGCAACCAAGCAGATATTGATGATAACCGACGGAGAACCCACGGCCCACCTGGAGGATGGCAGGGCCTATTTTAGCTATCCTCCCAGCTGGCGCACCATTGAGGAGACGCTGAAAGAGGTGAAACGTTGCACTCAGGCCGGAATTACGATTAACACCTTCATGCTTGAGGCCAACTACTACCTAATGGACTTCGTTGACAAGATGACGCGCATCAATCGAGGTAGGGCCTTCTACACGAATCCCAATCAGCTCGGAAAGTACGTAATGGTCGACTACCTGCGCGGTCGACGAAAGCGAATTGCATAGCGGCATCACCGCCTCAGTTCGTTCAGACGGCTCCTGTAACGAGTCCAAAGTCGACCGACCGGCAATGCACCGGGGGTTCCAGCCAGGCGTTGCGCCGGTTTGAAAGCTGTATAGCATGACGCGCCGTCTATCGCCATTGATCGTCGCATTGGGAATAATCGGGGCATTTATCCTTACGCCAGTCCTACACGAGCCCGCCCATCTTACGGCGGCACTCATATTTGGCATACCCATCAACGGCTTCTTCTGGATTGACCCGAATCTGCGGGTGCCCACGGTCTATCTTGGCGTGACCGAATGGAGTTGGCAACTGACGCTCACGCTGTATAGCGGCGGCGTCTTTGCCGGCACGTTCTGGGGCGCGATCTACTTCCTGCTATACCGCAGAAGGCGATTCGAGTCGAGCGGCGCGTGGTGGGCCTTCGGAGCGTGGCTTTCCGTGCTGGTTGTCTGGCAGCTGGGGCAGGGCCTCATGGAGGGCTCACTGAACGGCCTCTACCTGGACGGAATAAACCAGGTGTTCAGCACGAGCCGCCTGATGCAGATTTCGTTCATGATCATGGGCTTTCTTTTTCACGTTACGTTTACTCGCCATACTTTGCACAAATGGGGCAGGACCTCCGGCGCTGAGGACACGCCCGGCTAGGCTTGGACGATTGCAGATTTTCCTATAGACTTCTCTGGCACACAGCTCTTCAGGGGATGTTCGTGGCGAAGATTCAAGACACAGACGCATGGTGGGGAACAGGCGGAAGAAAAGAGGGACGGCCATCCGTCCTCGACCTCATCGATAACGGGACCATGGACGTCCGGACCGCCGCCCTTCTGTGGCTTCTGGCAGAGCACAAGACCTCTTTCATATCCGCGGCAGTACCCCAGCTGGCTGGGAAATCGGCCATCGCGACCGTCCTGATAGATTTCTTGCCGCCCAAGTATGAGAGAGTGCTGTCCAAAGGCCGTGACGAGGATTTTTCGTTCCTGGAAACGTCCAAACCTTCCGACACCTATGTACTCGTCCCGGAGCTGAGCGACCACACGCCCCGATACCTCTGGGGCGACAACGTGCGTCGCCTTTTTGAGGCCCTAAGAGACGGCTATTCGTTCATCGCGACGATGCACGCCGATAACCCACACGACATCATTTCGGAGCTGATTTCGCCTCCCGCCGACGTCCCTTCGGACCTGGTCCACCACGTGCAGGTCGTCATCAACATCTGGATGGACTATGGCGAATACGGAATCATAAGGCGGGTGTCCAGGATTTCGGCGCTGTCGCCCGGGCCAAACGTCATCACGCTGGGTCGCAGACACGACCTGGATGGGCCGTTTGAACACGTAGCATCGGCCGAGACACAGTCCGTATTGAAGCGATTCACAGGACTTTCGGCGGATGGCCTCGAAAGCGCGTTAGGGGGCCGCGAAGAGACCCTCAGTCAATGGCTTCTTCAGCTTCCGCTGTCCGTGGCGGATGTCCAGGCTAAGATCGAGGGCTTCTATAGCTCGAAATAGCTCGTAGGAACCAGCCCCCGCTATCATACGCATCTCGTAAGCTAGCTGCGCCCGCCGATACACTATACTGACCCAGGCGCCTCTTCCCACGCCGGACATTCTGGTGCAGTATGTAAGCAGACCGGCGACAATAGTAACTATCCCGTAACACTCGGCGTTACATAATTCGAGTAGTGAATTACCGAATAACCCTGGCGAATCGAGGAAGTGTAATGACCAAAGGCTGGTTAATCGGCGGCGGCGCGTTTCTTGCAATACTACTGGTGGCTAGTATCATCGTTGCGCTCCTGGATCGAGAGGAGCTGCTCACCCCAGGCACGCCGGAGGCCGCCGTACAGCGGTTCCTGCAAGCCGCTGAAGCCGAGGACCTGTCCATCGCTTTCGATTCACTGTCGGCGAAGCTGCAAGAAGAATGTAGCTTGCAGGAGTTTGGCGGCCGCGGCTACCCCACTAAAAACCAGCTGAGCGATGCCAGCATCACGCTCGAGAAGACTCAGATCATCGACGACACTGCGTTCGTGACCGTACGCATATCTCAGTTTCGCGGCGGCGGCCCATTCGGCACGTCCGAATCTAATTTCGAGCAACGTTACAGCCTCCTGAAGGAGGAAGGCGATTGGAAGATCGCGGAGTCGCCCTGGCCGTTCTTCAACTGCGCATCGCTCAGGCCCCTTGCGCCAAGAGCACCTGAAGTGGCTTCGCCGGAGACCCCCATGGAGCGGGCCCCGGCGCCCGCGCCTTAGTGAATCGATATGTTTCCCCTTTTTGGTCTGATTTTCTCAATTCTACCGATCATCCTGCTGGTCGTCGCCATATACGGCATCGTGGCCTGGAGAAGGCGGCGGATCGTCGAGGAGGCCGACCCCGGCATAGGGACGGTGCGGCGCCTCTACTTCTACATCGTTTCCTTCGTGGCGCTGATGATGGCGTCCAACGGCGTCGTGCTGATAATTCGCTTCCTGCTGGACAGCATATTCGGCGGTCCAGCGGTCAGCTCATCAGTAAATCTTTTGGCCGGCGGTGCGTCCCTTACGGTCATTGGCCTTCCCCTGTGGGGCTTCCACTGGTGGTTCATGCAACGCACAGTGTCGCGCATGCCCGTGGAGACTCGATCGATCCTGAGGAAATTCTACATCTACGTCGTGCTGGGGGTCTCGATCGGCCTTACACTGAATGCCGCCGTAGAGCTGCTGCAGTGGGCGTTTCAGACCAGGGATTTCACCGCTTACCACATGGGCGCGGCCCTGGTATGGATTCCCGTCTGGTTCTTCCACTGGAGACTCGAGCAGTCCGAGGGCCAGCCATCGGAAGATACGCTGGGCATTCGGCGGCTATACATATATCTCGTATCGCTGGCAACGCTCATCATGCTGGCGGCCGGACTTGGCCGTACCGTTCATCTGCTGTTCCAATCGGGTTATGATGCGCTCGTGTCGACATCCGTGTTACTGCCGGACAGCACCAGCGTATGGCGTTCGTCGGTGAGGGACATGCTGGCCGTCGGCATCGTAGGCGCTGCCGCCTGGTCCGCTCACTGGCTCTATTTCGCCCGAAGGGACCACGGGTCCTGGTTGCGGCAATTATACCTATACCTTTTCGCCGTCCTCGGTGGAATCGTGACCATGCTCGTCGCGCTGGGCGTTGCGTTAAACAACGTGTTCACGTGGCTCCTGGGCGTCTCTACTAACGACGTCGCCTCGTTGCACTTCAATTTTCTTCCGGGAACGTTGGCGGCGCTGGCCGTGGGATTCGCTCTCTGGTCCTATCACTGGATGGTGGCCCGGCGAGAAACGGAATCCTCGCTGTATGAGTCTCGCTCCGCCCAGCGCGTGTACTCCTATATCCTCTCGGCCATTGGACTGGGGACGGTCTCCATAGGGATTTTTGCCCTGATGACGGCCGTATGGGGAGTGCTGATCGGCCTCTTCCGCGAGGTGATCACGGGCAAAGACCTGTGGCACGAAGCGCTTGCCGCCAGCCTTACCCTGGCGATCATCGGCCTGCCTCTATGGGGATACTACTGGGCCAAGGTGCAGAGGAGTGCCCAGGACCCCGATACGGGAGACCTTTCATCCCTGTCACGTCGGGTCTTCATATTCGGTGCGCTCGTCGTCGGGGTGCTTTTAGTCCTGGGCAGCGCCAGTACCCTGCTCTTCTTCCTGCTCAGGGACACCCTCGGCACAGGTCTGGACCTGGGAACTCTCCAGGACGTCAGAGTGCCGTTATCCATTATCGTTGCCGCGGTATTCTTTCTGGTCTATTACTGGGGCGTGTATCGCCAGGACCGCGCGCAAGGGCCGGAAAGGGAGCAGGCGCCCCCGACCATCAAAGACGTCACCATGCTGATAGGCCCAGGCGGTGAGGGCCTTGTAAACAGCCTGGAGAGCGCACTGGGCTACAGCGTCAGAAC
>JADFQF010000050.1 GCA_022561955.1 Chloroflexota bacterium
GCATGTGCCCCATCTGCCCTGGAGAGTCGATCGACCAGGCGCAGAACACGCTGGCCCTTCAGATGCGCGGCATCGTACGCGACAAGCTGGCGGACGGCGAGACCGAAGACCAGATCAAGCAGTTCTTCGTGGAGAGGTACGGGCCCAGCGTGCTGCTCGAGCCTCCTCGACGGGGCTTCAGCCTGACGGCGTGGGTGGTGCCTCCGCTGGTAGTGGCCGCTGGTCTCGGACTATTCCTGACGGCCCTTCGCGTCATGAAACGCCCGGCTCAAGGCAGGGGCGGCGTCGACGCTGCGCGCGAGTCTGTCTCGGAGGATGGGCTCGAACGCTACTACGCTCGCATCGAGTCGGTCATCGGGGAGGGTCTCTCGCCCCAGACACCGAAAGTCGGAGAACGAGATGACGATGGAGGCGGTTGATGGTTGAAGCGGGGCAAATTGCCCTTGTGATCGCGCTTATAGTCACGGCTTACGTCGTCGTGGCCTCGTTCGCGGGTTCGTGGCGGCATGTCCCCGAGCTGACGGCCAGCGGCCGCTACGGCTTCTATACGGTGCCCATACTGCTCATGGTCTCGACGGTCGCTCTTATCTACGCGTTCGTCGTCCGGGACTTTTCAGTCCGATATGTCGCGGAAAACAGCAGCCTGGCCATGAAGCCCATCTACACCTGGGTGGCATTTTACGCCGGCAATGCGGGGTCGCTGCTATTTCTGGCCCTCGTATTGGCGATCACGTCCGTAATCGCGGTATTGACCATACGCAAACGCCTTCCGTACACGTCGCCGTACGCCACGGGAATCATGGCTCTGATCCTGCTGTTCTTCCTGGGCATCATGATTTTCCTGGCGAATCCCCTCGACCGCCTGGCGATCACGCCACTAGACGGGCAAGGCATAAACCCGCTTCTCATACACTTCGGCATGTTCATCCACCCACCGCTGCAGATGGCTGGTCTCGTTCTCGTGGCGATACCTTTTTCCATCGCCCTGGGAGCACTGGTGGCCAGGCGTGGCGGACGCGACGAATGGGTGGACATGGGCCGGCTCTGGGGCATGATCTCGTGGCTAGTCCTGACGATCGGTCTCCTGCTGGGAAGCTGGTGGGCCTACACGATTCTGGGATGGGGCGGCTACTGGGCCTGGGACCCCGTGGAGAACTCGGCCCTGATGCCCTGGTTGGCGATGACCGCCTTCGTGCACTCCATCATGGTGCAGAAGCGACGCGGCATGTTCCGCATGTGGAACATGGTGCTCATCATAATCGGCTTCACCCTCGCGCAGATGGGCATGTTCATCAACCGTGGCGGACCCGTGCCTTCCGTGCACTCCTTCGCCCAGTCGACGATGGGCTGGCTATTTCTGGCGTTCATGGCCTTTACCCTGCTGGCATCCATTGGCGTCTTCATCTGGAGGATGGATTCCCTGAAGAGCCGCGAGGGCCTGGAGTCCATGATCTCTCGCGAGGCAGTCTTCCTCGGTCAGAACATACTTTTTCTCACGGTGGCCTTCGTGACGCTGTGGGGCACTATCTTCCCTATATTCAGCGAGGCCGCCCAAGGAATGGTGGTCACCGTCGGCAAGCCGTTCTTCGATAGGGTCAACGGGCCTATACTGCTGGCTATCGTCTTCCTGATGGGAGTCGGGCCGCTATTGCCTTGGAGACGGGCTACACGTCGCAACCTGGTGCGCGCGTTGAGGGTTCCTATGGCTGTAGGTATCGCAACGGTGATCATACTGGCCGCGATGGGCATCAGGCAGCTCCCTGCTCTGTTGGCATTCGGCACGGTCGCGGTGGCGGCCACGGGCATATTGCACGAATGGTTCAGGGGCACGCGGTCGCGGCATCGGCGCGGCGAGTCGTACCCGGTAGCCTTCACCAACCTGCTGAACGGAAACAGGCCTCGCTACGGTGGCTACGTAGTCCATCTCGGCATACTGATGCTGGCCATAGGCGCGATCGCATCATCGTTCTTCAGCGTGCAGCGGGACCTCGTCATGCGGCCCGGCGACATCGAGACTCTGGGTAAATATACGTTCCAGTATATCGGCGTGGACCATCAGGTCTTTTCGGACCGGGAACAGTCCATAGTGCGATTCAGGCTGTCCGTGGACGGCGAGGACCTGGGCATCATGGAGGCGTCTCGCTCCTTCTATCCCCAATTCCGCATATCGGCGACCAGAGGCGCCATTCGCAGCACGCCCATCGAGGACTTCTATATCGTGCCCTCGGAATTCAGCGAGGGCGGGCAGGCGGTGTTCAGGGTTCTCATCAATCCCCTGGTCTGGTGGATGTGGGCGTCCGGTCCCATCCTGGTGCTGGGTATCCTTCTGGGCTTGTGGCCGCGCCGCCAACCCGCCGTGGCGTCTGTTAGAATTCCTTCGGGTGCTCAGACAGCCGGGGCGTAGCCCGAAGGAAATGCCCACCAGACTCGATACACTATGCTGATTTTGATAGCCTTGATTCTCGCCGCAATACCCGCGTTCGCCGTCCTCTACCCCTTCGTAATGCGGGGGAGAAGCCACGAGTGGATGGAAGACGAAGGGGACCCCATGGCCGAGCTGGAACGCCGGTGGGACGCCGCTCTTGCCGGTCTAAAGAACGCGGAGCTGGAGTTCTCCATAGGGAACCTCGATGACGAAGACTACCTGTGGCTCCGACAACGGTATATGCGTGATGCCGCCATGGTCATGCGTGCCATGGAGCTCGAGGAAGACCAGGAAGAAGAGCTCCTCGCACAGGTAGAGCAGCAGATCCAAGAGGTGCGGACTCGTGCCCTGGGGCCGATCGCGCCCACCAATGCTGCGGTGTGCCCGGGCTGCTCGAGCGAGGTATCACCTACCCTCTCCGTCTGCCCCAACTGCGGGAGGCAGCGGGCGAATGGGTCCTCAGGCCCTCAGACAAGCATGGAGACGACTGGTGAGTAGGAGCATACTTGTGCTACTGCTCGCCGCACTAATCGCTCTAGCGTCCTTCACAGGTCTCCAGACCGCCTACTCCCAGGGACCGACAGTCTCCATCCAGGGCCTCGTGTTAAACGGAACGCCCGGCTCGGCGAGCTCGGTGGCCGGACTGACCGTAACCCTGCACGCCGACGGAGGCACGAAACACGATCACTCAGAAACGCTCGTTGAGGTAGACGGGCGCTTCTTGATAGACGAGATCACCTATGACCCGACGGTCGTTTATGGGATATCCGTCAGGTACCAGGATGCCCTGTACGGCGAGGACATCGACCTTTCGGTCGATGCGCCGCCAAAAGTGCTCATCACCATCTACGACGCCACGGATTCCCTGGACGTCCTGTCGACCGATTCGACCTCGATACTGTTCGCGGCTGCGGACTCTGATACTCAGACTATATCGGCCCTCGAGATCGTTAGAATTTCCAACGAGTCCGCATACACGTATGTGCCCGGCACCGAGCCAATGAACTTGCTGCGATTCGGACTTCCGGACGGCTACAGTGACCTGCGGGTGGACACACGCCTGATAGGCGCGGACATCGTCGAGGTAGACCGGGGATTCGCCGTCCTTTCCAGCGTCCCACCGGGGGCTCACGACCTCATGTTCACGTACGAGTTCCCGTACTCGGGAACGCAGTTTACGTTCGAAAAGACCATGCGATTCGGCGCTGATGCCCTCAGGATACTGTCGCCGGCCGAGGTCCTGTCGCTATCCAGTCCGGAGCTTGGTCCAGTCTCGACCGTGGCTATCGGTGAGCGCGATTACCAGCTGATCGAGGCGACGAACATCGACGATGGGGCCCGCATATCCGTCGTGCTTGGCGGCCTGCCGAAGCAGACGACACGCCAACGACTGACCGGCAGCTTCGACGGCCTGAAACTCGAATACGCGGGCCCAATAGGTCTGGCCGTCCTGCTGGGGATTCTCGTCGCCCTTGCCCTGGTGCGGCGCGGCAGACGCTCCGAGCTCGTATCCGCCGGAGCCCATGAAATGGCCGGCGGCGACCCATCGCAGCTGGAGCGCGATGCCCTTCGCGACATGATCACCGACCTCGAGGGCGACTTTCGGTCCGGCTCCGTGAACGGGGAGGAATACAGGCGCAGGCGCAGGGTCCTGGAGACCAGGCTTGCATCACTGGAGTAGCGCATTGACCGAGAGACTACTTGCCATCTTTGCCCACCCGGACGACGAGTCCTTCGGGCCAGGCGGGACGCTCGCGAAATACGCCGCCGAGGGCGTTCAGGTGGCCGTTATCATCGCGACAAGGGGCGAAGGCAGCACGCTGGGTGCGGATTTACATGGGGATAAACTGGGACAAGTCAGAGCGGCCGAGCTGGAGTGCGCCTCGGGGGCCCTAGGCATTACAGACGTAACAGTGTGGAGCTATCCCGATACACAGCTCGACCAGGTAGACGGCCAAGAGCTTGCGGACAAAGTTGCCCGTGCGATCTCGGAGTTTCGCCCCGATGCATTGATGACGTTCGCTCCCGGGGGCATCACCGGCAATTCAGACCACATCGTTATAACTGAGGCCGTCGTCTTGGCGCTCTCCAGTACTACTACGAATATCGACGGCGGCCATCGCCCAACCCTCTACTTCTGGTCGATTCTCGATAGTGTCGCAGAGCACCTCAGGAGCATCTCACCAATTCCCTTCGTAGGCGTCCCCGAGGAAGAGATCTCCGTCATAATCGACACGTCGTCTTACATGGACCAACAATGGGAGGCGATTCACTGCCATAAGAGCCAGAGCGACCCTCTGCCGCGCGTGCTGAAGGACCGGATGGAGTTTCAATTAGGACGGGAGTTCTTTATCCAACATGGACATGGGCCCCTTCAAGGGCCGCCCACGGACAACCTATTTTTCCAGCAGGAAGTAACCAATGATTAACGACCAAAACAACCAACATTTTGGGGAAAACGATGAAAATCACCAGAGTAGAAGCGACCGCATTGAAGACACGCTCCGTCATCGTGCAGATATTCACCGATGAGGGGATCGCCGGTATAGGCGAGTGCAGCCCCATGAACCTGGATGTACTGGCGAATTTCGTCAACAACGCCTTGAGGCCCCTGCTCGTGGACGAAGACCCGCTGGAGATCGACAAGCTCTGGAACAAGATGATGTTCAGCACCTACAAGCTCGGCCCTCACGGCGTCCAGCCCGAGGCTATCGCAGGCGTGGACATCGCTCTCTGGGATATTCTTGGCAAGTTTTCCGGTCTTCCCATCTGCACCCTTCTCGGCGGAAGCTATCGCGATAAAGTCCTGATGTACGCGTCTATAGGCGGAGGCGCGCCGCTGCAGCCCGAGGAGATGGTACGCAAGGTCGAAGACGCGCTTATCAAGGGGTTCAAGGCCATCAAAATCCGAATGGACTGGGGCCCACACCGTCGCGATATCGACCCTGCCAAGGATTTAGCCATGTTCGAGGCGGTGAGGAAGCTCGTGGGAGACGATATTCCGCTGAGTTTCGACGCCAACAACGGCTATTCGGTCACGACCGCCATATCCCAGGGCAGGCGGTTCGAGCAGCTCGGCATCTACCACTTCGAGGAGCCCGTGGCGCAATACGACTACGCCGGGATCAGACGCGTGACCGAGGCGCTGGACGTGCCCGTGTCGGCCGGCGAGCACGAGTACACGAGGTGGCAATTCCGCGATCTCATCGAGCAGGCCAACCCAGACGTGTTGCAGCCGGATGTCGTCAAGTGCGGCGGTATAAGCGAGATGAAGAAGATCGCCGTCCTGAGCGAGACCTACAACAAGCACTTTCTGCCGCACCAGACGCAGCCCACTATCGGCACGCTGGCCTCGCTTCACGTCGTCAGCACTATTCAGACGGCGACGCGGCCCCAGGAGTACACCGGTCAAAGACCGGAGCTGGACGAGCTATTCGTCGAGCCGGTGGAGTTCAAGGACGGTTACATAACCTTGCCGAAGAGGCCCGGTCTGGGCCTTCAGATAATCCCGGAGAAGCTGCAAGCGCTGGCGTTGTAGCCGTTTCGCCTTCGAAAATGGCCGGGATGGAGCTGCGGAACGAGAATCGAGGTCTCTGTCGGGGACAGCACAGAAAATTCGCCCAGGGGCTCACATCATGAGCCCCTCGACGGGAATCAACCTCTTGGCGTGTGGGTCCACGCCCAAGAATACCCCTTCGAGGGCCAGGGCTCCCAACAGAGGCTGAGTCCCCTCGTCGTTGAAAAGCAACATGGTCACCACCTCTTTGCCTTCAACCCTTATCCAGGCCTGGCCTACATCCATCTCCTTGACGTCACCTTGCGCAAACCTGAAGCTCTGCTTGAAGAGAGGAGCTATTCCCAGCTCGTGCAGGATTGAACCTGGAACCGCAGTAATCGAAGCACCAGTATCCACCAGGGCGTCCAGGTCAAACCATCGCTCTCGCCACGAATCACCAATGCTGATTGGCACGCTGAATGTTCCCATATCGGTATTCTATCACGCCAACGAACTTGCGCCGTTCATCGAGAACCGACTCGAAGTCGGAAACTCCTGAAATTGAAATGGGTCAGGAATCTGCCTGACCCATCTTCTAGTCTTTCAGAACTGGATGCGAGCTAACGCCCTATCCGGGACCTCAAATAGAGGACGAGTGCCCACCTGTCCTCCTCCGTAAGCAATTTGTTGAACGGAGGCATAGGCGAGCCCGAGGCCCGGCCACGCAATGTGGCGGACAACCCCTGTCTTCCACCGCCCGAAATGAACCCGAACAGCTCTCCGTCGGTAGCCTGGACCGTTATGGAGTCTGTCAGATTGGCGGGAAAGGGTCCCTTGGTCATGAACGGTCGAATCGGGCCGTCGCCTTGCAGACTCACCCCGTGGCAGACCTGACAGTTCACCGTGTAGAGCCTCTGGGAGTTGGCCGGGTCATAGCTCTGCGCGGCCAGAGTTGGAATCTCTAACGCACTGTATTCCTCCGCCGATGCCGGGACTACCTCGGCCCCTGTTATTGGCACCGAGCCTTCAGGGGGCAGCAACCGTGGTATCTCGCCCTCACGGTACGACGGCTGGTAATGCATCTCGGTAAAGATCTCGACGGCGTGGCCGCCCGTCTCAGGGAACACCGGCAGCGTGAAGTTAATGCCCCCCCCGATATTGGTCGCGCCGGTCTTGCTGTTGTAGCAACCCACGGCCAACAGCAGCAGAAGCGTCGCCGCGCCCGCCAGCAGGCGAAGTCGCCAACGTCTTTCGGACAACTGGTGGGTCAGGCCCCTATCTGCGGTCGATCTCATCGGACTAATTGTTCTCCCAGCCTCGCTTGATCTCCTCGGCGCCCGACTGCCTGAGTACTTCCTCGGCGCGGCTCATGCGGTCCTCATCGGAGGTGACCGTCACTCCGATGTACCCCTCCGTTATTCTGGTATCGTACGCTCCCATGAAAATACGCGGAAGTCTGGACTCCAATATTATGCCTATCACCGTGAATAGGATCGCACCGAGCATCGTGCCCTCATACATCACGATGACCATTGGCGGAATCGATAGGATGGGCTTGCCGCCCGTGACCAGGGGATAAGCTATCTGCGAGCCCACGGTCAGGATCAGCCCGATTATGAATCCGCACACGGCGCCGGTGAGAGGCCATCTGAACAGCTTGTGGACCGGCTCGGACTCGCCGAATGTGCCTTCGGGATAAGGGGTGCCCGTTATGACCTCGTATTCGGACGTGGTGTAGCCCGCGGATGCCAGAGCATCCATCGCATCGGCCGCCTCGTCTACCTTATCCTCTGCAAACAGACCTAGAACGCTTCTTTTCGCCATGATGGAGCCCCTATTCCAATATATCCATCTCGATGTTTGGTGCCGAAGCAGGATCTTCGGCCTTGATTTCGAATGTTCGGCTAAGCCGTTTCCCTGATGCTCGCCGGTACCGTTCGCCTGCCTATCTGGATCTCGTCGCGCACTATCATGCCTTCCTTCATATCGAATAGCGGTATCACGGGGAAGAACTTGAAGAAGAGAAGCATGCCCAGCGCCACGAAGGCGAACGTCTCCATTACGATTAGTATCTCGATTATGCTGGGTTGATAGCTTCCCCAGTTGAACGAGAAGGGCTGCCTTCTGGCCAGTCCTGGGACGATTATCAGGAACCTCTCCAGCCACATGCCCACGTTGACCGAAATCGTCGTGAAGAACATAGCCTTCGGGCTTCGGCGCACCTT
>JADFQF010000475.1 GCA_022561955.1 Chloroflexota bacterium
CGCTTCATGGATAGAAGCCGGTAGACGAGCTCAAAGTATTCTATGTAGTCCACGGCTGTGACAGAGGTAAGGAACGAGAACTCCAGCCCCGGCGCATCCCTCAAATAGCCGGCGACGTCGGCGATGGAGCCTGTCTCAACCCAGACGTTCGTCTCGTCGGAGCGCACGACGGAGCCTTCGATGGCTTCGCCGATTTTGCGAGCGACCTCTATTCCGTTAAGAGCTCTTGTCATAGGCAGGCCGCCGTTCTAGTCGCCACGTCGGGAGATGCTGTAACGTTTGATCTTCTCGTGCAGCTGCATGATGCCGTAGAGGAGAGCGTCGGGCCTCGGAGGGCATCCCGGCACGTAGACGTCCACCGGCACGATGTGATTGACGCCCGGCACGACGCTGTAGCTGCCGTAATACGGTCCGCCGCTCGTCGCGCAGACTCCCATGGATATCACCCACTTGGGTTCGGCCATCTGCTCGTACACGCGCTGAATGGCCGGGGCCATCTTCCACGTGACCGTACCCGCCACTATCATCAGGTCGGCCTGTCGAGGCGACGCCCTGCACGCCGCCATGCCGAACCTGGCGATGTCAAACCGCGACATGGCGCTGGCGATCATCTCGAAGGCACAGCAGGCGAGCCCGAAGGTAAGCGGCCAGACCGCCGACTTGCGGCCCCAGTTCAACAGGGCGTCCACGGTCGTGACCGCGAGGTTTCTCTGCAGATCGTCGGGGACCTCGATAATCGGCTCGGTTATGGCTTCCGTGTGCGTGGCCATCAGGTGATTGACGACCTCGCCCTCTTGCCGGTCGAGGTCCCACGTCTTCTCATATAGAGGAATAAGAATGGGACTGTCGTCCGTGAGGTCCGTTGACATGTCTACCCCCACTCCAGGGAGCCTTTACGCCAGGCGTAAAGCCAACCTACTACTAGAATCGCGATGAATACAACCATCTCCAGTAGAATGAAAACGCCGAATTCACGGCTTAGCACGCCGAAGCTCGCCGCCCAGGGGAACAGGAACACGACCTCCACGTCGAAGACGACAAAGATGAGCGCGAAGCCGTAGAACCTGAAATTGAACTGGCTCCATCTGCCGGAAATGGTCTCGAAGCCACACTCGTAGATGCTCTGCTTGATAGCCGAAGGAACGTAGGGCTTGATTCCGACCAGGGTCAGCATCCACGACATGACCAGCATTCCGGTGGGAACCGCAACGGCCAAGGCAGCGAAGATCGCAATCAGTCCATATTGGCGGAAATAATCGTCGAGCATACCCTGTCCAAGCCTTCGTGGCCTTCGTGCGCCTGTGCGGAATATAGCATAGCGCTTCGGAGATATGCAAGTGAAAAATCCCACAAAGGCCGCACCGTGGCCGTCCCAGGCATCGTTGGCTCGCATACGACCGATATTCGAAGGCAATTTACCTGCGCCGCACTATTGACACCTCCGACACCGAATGCTAGCATTGGCCATCGTTATGCTAGGTAGTCCAAAGCCATCGGGCTGAACGGCTACATGAACGCGTTCATCGCTGAAACCTTCAGGTTGTTTACTTGACCAACTCCTCCGTACACGCGGTTGAAAGTGAGGCCAATCAGCTTCCGGAGATGTTTCGGAAGTACCGCTCGAGCATCAACACGGCGATGCGAAATGCCCTGACTCATGACTCGTCCCAGGTGTACGACATGCTCAGGTATTATCTGGGTTGGGTCGATGCGGACGGCAATCCCACCGTAGCTACAGAGGGCAAATTCTTGAGGCCCACCCTGTGCCTCTTCGCGTGCGAGGCGAGCGGAGGATCCGTACGGCAGGCGATGCCCGCCGCCGTGGCCCTGGAGCTGATCCACAACTTTTCCCTCATCCACGACGACATACAGGACCAGGACGAGACCCGTCACCACAGGAAGACGCTCTGGGCCGTCTGGGGAACGCCCAAGGCGCTGGTGGCCGGCAACGTTCTCAGGGCGATCGCCGACACCTCTCTGGTGGGCCTCGTGCGAGAGGGTGTGGAGGCCACACGCGCCCTTGCCGTGGTAAGGCAGCTGACCAACGCGTACCTCGCGATGA
>JADFQF010000476.1 GCA_022561955.1 Chloroflexota bacterium
ACTATCTCAGCGCCGCCGTTCTGAGTCCGCTTCACGATCTCGTCTATACGGTCCTGGGACAGGAGCTTTGCAATCGGAGTGCCGCCGACGGTCGTGCTGCCGACTATGGGCACCATCGTATCGCCGTGACCTCCGAGAACGAAGGCAGCGACGGCGTTCACCGAGACGTCCAGCTCCTCGGCGAGAAATGTCCTGAACCTGATGCTATCCAGTATGCCGGCCATGCCGACGACCCGGTTCTTCGGGAAGCCGCTGACCTGAAACGCCCGCTGCGCCATGGCGTCGAGGGGATTCGTCACCGGAAGCAGGATGCAATTGGGCGAGTACTTGGCGACCTCTTTCACCACGCTTGTCACTATGTTCATATTTGTGAGCAGCAGGTCGTCGCGGCTCATTCCCGGCTTGCGGGCGATGCCCGACGTTACGACGACGACGTCCGAGTCGCGCGTCTCTTCATAGCCGTTGGTCCCGATGATCTTGGCGTCTGAGCCGACGACCGGTCCCGCCTCCAGCATGTCCAGGGCTTTTCCCTGGGGCAGCCCCTCCACGATGTCGACCAGCACGACGTCCGCATAGCCCTTGTCGAAGATGCGCTGGGCGGTGGTGGCCCCCACGTTGCCGGCGCCGACTACCGTAACTTTACTTCGCATTCTGTCTTATTCTCCTACCTGCAAGGCGTATCTGAATTCTGAGTGAGGTGCTTAAAATCTGACCGGTGTTAACGTAGTCCGGCCAGAACGCCTCAAGCTGAGATTACAGCCAATACCGCATCCTTGGCAACTGTCTCGCCCGGCTTTGACGGTAACGATTTGACTCTACCACTAATGGGTGCCGGCAATGTATTCTCCATTTTCATCGCCTCGAGCACGACGACCGGGTCGCCCTCGGCGACATCTTGCCCAACCTCGACGGCGTACCGCAATACAACGCCGGGAATAGGCGCCAGTATCCGCGCTTCACCGGGCGCAGCGTCTTGTGACGTCGTTTGTTCCGGGGCGGCCGTGCGCTGCGAGGCCTCTGGTCGAGCGGACTGCACGGGGCGCACCGCCATGCCTTCCATAGGCTGAAGAGGGTCAACCTCGACTTGGAAATGCTGCTCTCCGACATACACGTTGAACTGGCGCGAGAACCTGCTGCGAGGGGGAGCCTCGGATGGGGCCTTGGACGCTCCCTGCGATGCGGATGCCCTCTCACGCTCCACCTGCTCCAGGGTCTTGGGCTTCATCTCCTCGGGCATCGGCTCCAGACCGTGCTTTATCTTCAGGAAGGTCAGGCCCGTGGTCGGGTACATGGCATAAGTTAGGGCATCTTCAATGTCCGATGAGATGTCCTTGATAGCATCCTTGGCCTTGTCCATCTCGGGCTCGATAGCATCGGCGGGGCGCCCGGTGATGGGCGTCGCATTGCTGTTCTGAAGGGCCATCGCGACAACTTCGCTGTCTATAGGCGCGGGCGACTTGCCGTAGAGCCCCAGTACGTAGTCCTTGACTTGCTCTGAGACCATCTTGTATCGACCGAAGAGCACGTTGCTGACCGCCTGGGAGCCTGTCATCTGGCTCATGGGCGTCACCAGGGGAGGGTAGCCTAGCTCTTCTCTTATGCGTGGTATCTCTTCGAGCACCTCGTCCAGCCTGTCCAGAGCGTCAGCCTCGCGTAGCTGAGAGATGAGATTGCTGGCCATGCCTCCGGGAATCTGGTGCTTCAAAACCTTGGCGTCGATAACAGCGGCGCGAGGGCTCTCAAGGTACTGACGATACTTGGGAAGAATCGATTCGAGATAATCCCCCAGCTCCAGTATCCTGTCCAGGTCCAGGCCGGTCTCCCGATCGGAGTCGGAGAGGGCCATTATCAGAGGCTCGATGGCGGGCTGCGCGGTCCGAAGCGCCAGGGGAGCCAGGCAGGTGTCCACGACGTCCAGGCCCGCCTCGATCGCCTTCAGGGCGGTCATCGACGCCATGCCGCTGGTGTAGTGGGTGTGCAGCTGAAGTGGGACATCCAGGACCGACTTCATGGCGGTCACCAGCTTTGCAGCGTCGTAGTGCGCCAGCAGGCCGCCCATAT
>JADFQF010000051.1 GCA_022561955.1 Chloroflexota bacterium
TGAGAATCGTACGCACATCATTATACATAAACGACCCGCGCGACTGCCCCGAGGGGCTTGATACCTTAACCGCGTTTTAGGACATCCTTAGTTGCAATACCCGTGCCCGCCATCTAGAGTTATTGGGTCCGTATCGGGACTCGGCACCACTGCAACATTTCGAAGGCGAGAAGATATGAGATTATACTGGCGACAGACCAGGCGCGGGCAGCGGCTCGTCATAGGGGACAAGGACCAGGAGTCAGAGCAGGAGGTCGGCGGCGTACGCGAGACGAAGTCGGGCTTCGACGCGTTCGCAAAGACCTTCGGCTACGAGCCGGGCCGCTCAGAGAAGGGCATGCCGACGATGGACGAGGCGAAGTCTTTCGTCGAGTCATTTCGGCCATGGGACCTCTTTGAGGGAACAGAAGGCCTGGAGCTCGAGCCGGCGGTAGTGCCCTTCGAGGGGTAGCCGGGCCGACCTTCGCGCCGATTGACGACACGCCCGTTAAAGGAACACACGTCTTTGTACTCAAAGCATAAAACATGCTAAGATGATGCGTGCCGAGTCGCAAGGGGATGGGCTTCCCGGTAAATATCCCCGGACCGCTTGGTATAGTTTTTCAGAGGTAGTAAGGCGGGCGCTTGTAGCTCAGTGGATAGAGCGCATCCCTGCGGAGGATGAGGCCGAGGGTTCGAGTCCCTCCAAGCGCACTTTTTTGAATGCTCCTATCGGCAGCCCTCTTCACACCCCTAACGGCACTTGGATCGGCATGGAACTCCACCATCACGGTTGGAGCATCCGCGCTCGTACTCCTGGAGCCTAGAGCCGATTCCCGGCATCTTACCTTTCAATACGACATTCCGGGGCGATTAGCTCAGTTGGTTAGAGCGCCTGCTTTACACGCAGGAGGTCAGAGGTTCGAGTCCTCTATCGCCCACATTTCGGGCTTTCCGGCCAGGACTTCCATGGGGAAGTCTTCCGCTCGATAGACTAAAATTGTAGTTTTTATGAGGGGCCAAAAGGCCCTTAATCTGAGGAGGTCTCGTGCAAGAACTGGATACGGCGAGGGGCACCGCCGAACTGATGGTAAACAACGTCAAGAAGGTAATGGTCGGCAAGGATGCCGCAATAGAGCTCGGGATCATCGCCCTGATGTGCCGGGGCCACGCGCTGATCGAAGACGTGCCGGGCGTCGGCAAGACTATGCTGGCCAGGAGCATCGCCAAGTCCGCCGGATGCACCTTCAAGCGCATACAGTTCACGCCGGACCTCCTTCCCACGGACGTGACGGGGGTTTCCATCTTCAACCAGAAGACCGGCGATTTCGAGTTCCGCGAAGGGCCCATCATCGCGCAGATAGTCCTGGCCGACGAGATTAACAGGGCGACGCCGAAGACGCAGTCGGCCACGTTGGAGGCGATGGAGGAACGGACCGTCACCGTCGAGGGCGTGACCTACTCCCTTCCCCTGCCCTTCATGGTCATGGCGACCCAAAACCCCATCGAATACGAGGGCACGTTTCCGCTGCCCGAGGCACAGCTCGACCGATTCCTGGTTGTCATCAAGCTGGGCTATCCAACGATGCAGGAAGAGCTCGATATCATCGAGGGTCAGCGGATGGTCCACCCGATCGACGAGCTCGAGGCGGTAGTGAACTCGGAAGAGATTCTGAAGATGCAGGAGATTACCAGAGGAGTCTACGTCGACGAACTAATCAAACAGTACGTCGTGACCATAGTAGAGGCGACCCGCGACCACGAAGACATATCCCTGGGGAGCTCGCCTCGAGGATCGCTGGCCCTGTTTCGTGTAGCCCAGGCGCAGGCCCTGATCAGGGGCCGGGATTTCGTTCTGCCGGACGACGTCAAGGAGCAGGCCGTGGCGGTGCTCAGCCATCGAATCATCGTGTCGGCGGCGGCGAGAATGCGCGGCACAAGCGGACGAGAAGTGATATCGGGCATAGTGGACCAGATACCCGTGCCGGGCGCACAGGCGCAGGGCTGGCTCAGGAGATGATGCTATCTCAGATTCCAGGTTATTTTTTCTAAGGCGGTTCTTCCTAATCCTGGCGCTAATGGTTGTCGCCGTGTTCACGGGCGCATCCACGGGATTCGGGCTGTTTTATCGCCTGTTCTACATCCTCGGCCTCACTCTGATTCTCAGCTACATCTGGAATTGGATGAGCCTCAGAAAGCTCGAAGTCGAGGTGGAGCGCCGAACTCACCGTGCGCGCGTGGGCGACATGGTAGAAGAACGCATCACCTTGAGAAATCGGAGCAGGCTACCCAAGCCGACGCTGGAGGCCGAAGACCTGACGGACCTGCCGGGGTACTCCAGCGGCATGGCCGTGAGCCTGACGTCGAACAGCTTTCGATCGTGGCGAACCCAGACGCCCGCTCGCAAGCGAGGCGTATACAGAATGGGGCCTGTCCGCGTGTCGAACACCGATGTATTTGGAATTTTCAGGAGGGAGCGGCACTTCTGCGGCACCGACTCCCTGATCGTCTACCCGCGTACCTACGATATTCCCGGCTTCGTCGTGCCCCCGG
Source organism: Chloroflexota bacterium (assembly GCA_022561955.1). The sequence goes on from JADFQF010000051.1 coordinate 2,533, forward strand.
CCCGGCTATCCGGAGAGAGCTCCACGCGGAGGCGCACTCACGACCTCACGCCTCATGCGTCGAGCGTCCGCGACTACGCGCCTGGAGACAGCATCAGCAGGGTACACTGGCCCAGCACGGCACGCCTGGGAAGGCTCATGTCCAAGGAGTTCGACCTTGGACAGTCCAGCGACGTATGGATATTCGTGGACCTGCATATGGATGTTCAGGCAGGGGAGCTGGAGGAGAGCACCGACGAATACGCCGTGACTATCGCCGCCTCGCTGGCTGGAAAATACCTGGAGCAGAACCTTCCGGTGGGACTCATTGCCTTCGGCGACCGGCGGTACTTCCTGCCCGCCGAGACGGGCGCGGGCCAGTTCGATCGCATAATGGAATATCTGGCCATGAGCAAGGCCGAGGGCACGACCGCTCTGGAATCGGCCTTACCCAGGGAGGAGCAGATCTGGGGGTATCACAGCTCGCTAATCGTTATTACGCCCTCCAACCGGCCGGAATGGGCCAAGGCTATCAGAGAGATCACCAAGCGGCGTGTCCGCGTGGCGGCCGTCCTCGTAGACGGGCAGTCGTTTGGCGGTCTATTCGAGACCGAAGCCGTGATTCCGCATCTGTATGAAGCAGGAGTCGCGCCGTATCTAGTGCGGCGTGGTGACGACATTCCCGTCGCCCTCGATCACGTTTACACTAGCTCGGAGCCACTTACCGCCGAGGAGCTCGAAGAGGCGGAGGTGATTCTGTGAGCACCGAGAGCGCCGCCGCCTCCAGCATATTCATCCATCAGCAGCCCAGCGGGCCCAGGCGTCGGCATCCCCTGGTCAGGCTTTACGAACGCTTCAACCCCAGTCAGGGCTGGGCGACCCTGGCCATACTGCTCGGCATGCTGTTGGTGGTGGGCGACTCTTTCATCGCCGCCGACTGGGTGAAGACGCCCGGACTGATGGCCGTAATCTTCTGGGGCGCCCTGGCGGGTATCTTACTCGCAAAAGTCAAGCTTCCCTTCTTCATCCTTCACCCCATTGGCATCGCCGTGGGACTCGCGGCGGCGGTATGGCAGACGACGAGCCTGACCGATTCCGACGGGCTGGCGGCCGGTGCTCTGGAAATTTGGGACCGTGTGGATGTCTGGTATGAGGCGGCGAGCAACGATGGTATTTCGACGGACCTTCTGCCCTTCGCCCTCGCCATCACAGCCTTGGGATGGTTTATGGGATATGTGGGTTCGTGGTACCTTTTTCGAAGGGGCAACGTCTGGGTAGCGGTCGTGCTCGGCGGAACTGCGCTGCTGACGAACCTCAGCTTCCTCCCGGATAAATTCGGCTCCCGGTTCTTCCTCTTCACGTTCTTCGCGATGCTGCTCCTGGTACGCATGAGCGTCGTCCAGAACCATGTTCTGTGGAAGCGAAACGGCACAGTATACAGCCTCACCGGCGGCTGGCTGACCATGCACGCGGCCCTCTGGTTCAGCATCGTCGTCCTCGCGCTGGCCGCGCTCCTGCCGATGAGGGTTCTCGTGTCGGAAAATCTTGCCCACCTGTGGAGCGTTGCGCGTTCGCCGGTCGAGGGTCTGGAGGAGCACTTCGCGCGTCTCTTCTCCGGGGTCCCCAACCGCAAAGATGTCCATGGTAGATTCTTCGGCAAGACGCTTCCGTTCGTTGGGGAGATTTCGTTCGGCGGCGAGGTAGTCTTTTGGGCTAACACCGAATATCCGTCCTACTGGCTGTCGCAGACATACAGCGAGTACACATCCCAGGGTTGGAAGGCGGGCGACAGCCGGAACATAGCCGTCGGTCCCGATATTGTTTCGCCGCCAAGGTCCGACTTCTTGAAGCGCGTGTCCGTGGACCAGAGTCTTCAATTGAGCTTCCCGACCAAGAAATTCCTGTCCGGCGGCAGCCTCGACTGGGTCAGCCACGACGGTGTTGTGGAGTCTCTGGCGCCAAAGGAGTTCAAGATCGATCTCCTGGATGATACCAACGATCAGCTGCTTCCCGAGGATATCCAGAGAATCGGCGCCCAGATTAGGGAAGAGCTGAGATTTCCACCCGACAGGTTCGTAGAGTCCTTTATATCCAGAATACTGCCCGAGGACCTGGTGCTGGGAAAGCTTTCGGTCGCCAGGGGCCAGGAGGGACACCAGGTATACGTAGGAGTCACGCTGATTCGCAAGGAGCCGATCACGCCTGAGGTCGTTTCGTGGGCGTTCTCCACCACGCTGCCGGAAAACGAGCCTTACTCGCTGGTCTCCTTCGTGTCGCTTGCCGACGACGACGACCTGAGAGGGGCGAGTACGGACTACGGCAATTTCATAACGGACCACTATCTTCAGCTGCCGTCGAGCCTGCCCGACAGGGTTCGGGAGAAGGCGTTGGCGCTGACCGAGAACGCGGAAACGCCCCTGGACAAGGCGCTGGCATTACAGGAATATCTGAGGGGTGACGGTTTCACATACTCGCACGACATCGAGGCCCCTCCCAGAGGCGCGGACGGCATCGACTTTTTCCTATTCGAGACCAAGACCGGTTACAGCGATTACTTTGCCTCTTCGATGACGGTAATGCTTAGGGTCGCGGGTGTGCCCGCCAGAATGGCGGCGGGTTACGGGCCGGGCGAGTGGGACCCGGAAGAAGGGGTGCGCGTCGTTCGGGACCGTGACAGTCACGGCTGGACACAGGTATACTTTCCCGACTACGGCTGGATAGACTTCGAGCCTACCCCAAATTGGCCCAGGCACGAGCGAAAGTTCATCGCCGGTCCGGGCTCCGGGAAGTTTCCGAACCGCCTGGGAGTGGGAGTATTTGCGGGCGAAGAGTCGGATTTTTCGGACCCAGAGGACCTTGGCGAAGGTGGTTTAGGTTTCGACGACGTACCAGGCGGCGTCCCTCGAGTAGATGTCACTGGAATCGTGGTTAAGACAGGCATAGGCATGGTCTCCGTCGCGGCCCTGATAGTCGTTGTGCACCTGGCCTGGAACTTCGGGCTGGGCGGAGTGTCGCTCGTGGAGCAGCTCTACGCCAAGATGAACAGGCTGGCGGCGCTGGCCGGAGTCGGCCGAAAGAGCAACCAGACTCCGTCGGAGTTTGCCGGCTCCATACAAGCGGCCGCGGAAGAAGCTGGGCCCGCGGCGCGGCGCATTGCCTGGGCCTTCTCTTCTGAGCGTTACTCGGAGATTGGCGGCGCGGGTTCGAGCCAGTCTGCGGAGAAGCTGGTGCAGGACTGGAAGGAAGTCAGAGGTAGTCTGATTTCGGCGGCGTTACGACGACTCATGCCATTTGGGAGGGACCAGGGATCATGAAGCGATATTTCGATGTGTTCGAGACCAACTTTGGGTGGGTAGGCCTGCTGGCCTCGGAGAGCGGCATTCGACACTCGACCCTGCCACAGTCGACCCCCGGGGAGTGTGTGGCATTGCTCGGACACGAGATGGACGGCGCGGAAGAGGCGCCGGACAGGTTCGAGACGGTCCGCGAGAAGATTGTGCGTCTGCTGGATGGAGAGGACATCTCATTCGAGGATGAGGCCATCGACGTGGAGGACGCCGCTCCATTTCACAGGGCGGCATGGCAGGCGTGTATGACGATTCCCAAGGGCGAGACCCGCTCCTACAAGTGGCTGGCGCGGCAGGCCGGCAAGCCTCAGGCCCCGAGGGCGGCGGGCCAGTCGATGGCGAGAAATCGCCTCCCCCTCATCGTGCCCTGCCACAGGGTCGTCGCCAGCGACGGGAGCCTGAGAGGGTTCGGCAAAGGCGCCGGACAGCTTGGCCTGAAGCAGCGCCTGCTGGACCTGGAAGGCGCCCAGGGCCGGAAGAGAATGCCTCTCGAGTAGTATCAGAGTTGGACTGCTGATTCAGCCGTCAAGAAGCGACCACGCTGGCGCGGCCCGAATCTCCGAGGAGCTCCTGCAATCGGCTCTCGAGCTCCGGGCTTGCGCTGACCTTGACCATCGTCCACTCCATCGTAATGACGCGCCCTTTCGCTGCTATCTCCAGCATTACCTCGTCTTGACCCTGATACTCCAACAACAGGCGCTTGACGTCCTCGAGCAGGAACTTGTCGGTGTCCGGCTCGTCGGTCTCACGAATCCGAAGGTTCAGCCTGTACGAGCCCGCTCCGTTCGCGACGGCCGGCGCCTGCCCTGAAGTCCCGTTGGCGATGGGCGAACCGGCGGTGTTGGTATCGTTCGCTGATTCCCTGACTAAGACGGCGCCGTCTTCCAGCTCCTCGGTTTCGCCGGCATCATCCGCTCGAATTTGAGGCGCACGTACTTCGACCTCATCGGAGGCGTCGGGCACTCTGAACTCGATGGCGCTCAGGCAGCTGACGCTCATCTGGTCTTCTCTCACCCGAAGGGTGCCGGTAACCTCGACCAGCTTCCCTCCCTGCCAGAGGCCCTCTGTTTGCTTCAGCACGTCCTCCCAGACGAATACCTCGATCGTGCCGTCCAGGAGAGCCAGGGAGGCGATGGTGAACGGCTTCTGCTCGCGGGTGAATCTCTCGACTACGTCGGATACCTGGCCAACGAGCGTGAGCTTCTTGCCGCCCATGGTCGTATCGAGATCGGCCAAGAATCCTATCGTCTTGGAGCCCGCCCTGTTGACGGCCATGCCTAGCATATGACCGCTGGAGAGGGAGACGCCGAGCAGCTCGCGCTCCCACAGGCTCTTGTCGCCCTCAGACGTACCCAGGTCCGGGATTTCGATGCTCGTGAGCTGCGCGGGCACGGAATCTCCCATCTGCTCGAACATGTTGACCTGGTTGGAATCTCGGAGCCGGGCCTCTCCCGCCGCCAGGGATGCGATACGGTCCACGACCTCCAGAAGCCCTCCCCTGTCGCCGAAATCGTCCAGCGCGCCGGCCTTTATGAGGCTCTCCAGTGTCTTGCGGTTCAGGCCGCCCATATCGGCCGAGCGACACATATGCTCGACGGTCTCGAAGGCGCCTTCCTCTTTCCTGGCCTTGACCAATGAGGCCACGGCGCCGCTTCCGACGTTCTTGATTGCGGCGAGACCCACGCGAATGGACGGAGCGCCGTCTTGGCCTGCCTCGATCGTGTAATCCACGTCGCCAAGATTAACGTTCGGGGGCAACACCGGTATCTTCATTCTCCGGCATTCCGTAACGGCGGTGACGATCTTCTCGGCATTGTCGATGTTGGAGTTCAGCAGTGCCGTCATGTACTCGGCGGGATAGTTGGCCTTCAGGTAGGCGGTCCAGTAAGAGATAATTCCGTAGCTGACCGAGTGCGCCTTGTTGAAGGCGTACCCGGCGAAGGGCTCGATGAGCGCAAAGATTCGTTCGGCAAACTCCTGCTCGTAGCCCTGCTTCAACGCGCCCGCAACGAATTTCTCCTTCTCCTGCGCCATGATCGCGGCGATCTTCTTGCCCATGGCCTTTCTGACGATATCGGCTTCGCCCAGGGAATAGCCTGCGATGGTGCGGAATATATGCAGCACCTGGTCTTGATAGACGATGACGCCGTAGGTCTCCTCCAGGATGTCTTTCAAGTCCGGATGCGGGTACTTGGCCTCATCGCGCCCGTGCTTGGCCTCGA
>JADFQF010000052.1 GCA_022561955.1 Chloroflexota bacterium
TTCGATTAAAAGGCGTTCAGAAGTTGTCATGCTCAGGGTGGGAAAACTTTCGAGCATTTTAGCTGTGGATTCATCAGGAATAGATTCAGGATTAAGTTGCTCCTCGATAAAGGCATCCAAGCCAACTTTCTGGGCATGTTCGATCATCTCTGGGGTTTGGGCAAAGGTGATTCGTCTCAGGGTATGCAGGAGCAAAGCCTTGTCAGTTAAGGGCGGCGAAGGAGCGAATTCCGTTTGTGGACTATAAGACGCGTCGGATACCACGCCCAAAAATTGCTCGGTGATTCGACAGGCAGAGAGCGCAGCCCAGGTTGATATTAGCGCAGATGATTTGAGAAAGTCTCGTCGGGTAAGGGTCATTAGTCATCCTTTCAGGAAGAACTATGAGTATTGTAGATTAGCTTGTTGAGCCACTTATTATGTTATTGTAAATTCTAGGTAAAATATCCGGAAAAATTGTTTGACACTCTTACACCGATAGCTAAATTATCATTTCTGATTTGTTCAGCGTGAAAATTTTAGCAGTTTCAAAATAATCCCGTTTTCGTATGTTTTTTAGATATTTCTAAAGAATTACATTCTTACTCGTTCGCTTTTCGGATCGTAGAACGGACGCAGCGAGGCACGAGCTGGAATGCGCTTGGTAGCAACTTCAATCTCATATCGGCCAGCGTTGATGTAATCGGGGGTGACCGCTTCCATGTGATTAACATAGCCCATACCAATCGCTGTCCCAACCGTATGCGCAAACATACCGGACGTGATATACCCAACGATCTCGCCATCCCGCCAAATGGGCTCATTGTGATACAACATTGGCTGATCGTCTTCGAGTGCAAACATTACCAGCCGTTTCTTAACACCATCTTTCTTCTGTTGCAATAAGCGTTCGCGACCGTTGAAGTCGTTTTTTTTCTTGAGCTTTACAGCAAAGCCAAGACCTGCCTCGATCGGCGTATCATCGGTCGATATATCGTGACCGTAGTGCCTGTAACCCTTTTCAATCCGTAGGGAGTTCATGGCATGGTAACCGGCGTGCACCAGGTCAAACTCTTTGCCTGCGTCGAGCAGCGCTTCATAAACCCCCAAGGTAAATTCGGTTGGAATATTCAATTCCCAACCCATCTCGCCTACATATGTCATGCGTGTGGCGCGGATGCGGGCGAAAGCGACATCGATTTCCTGCGAAGTGCCGAACGGGAATGCAGCGCTTGACAAGTCGGCATCCGTCAATTTGCTCAGTACTGCACGTGAGTTTGGCCCCATCAGGCCGAGCATCATCAGGCTGGCACCAAAGACCAGTATTACGATGAGAAATATCAGGCCCTTGCGATTGGTGTCGCCAAAGGGCAACACCACCACGATGGCGACGATGGCGCCGACGGACCGAAAGGCGTTCATTATGCCGAGTCCGTCCGGGCCTACTTGAAGGACGTCTCGCGCCAGGCTGGGCATCAGCGTGGCGTGAGAGAACCCGAGCACCTCCACCAGACCCACCATGACGATCAGGACCAGGAGCGAGCGGTTGACCCTCACCTCTGCGCCCAACTCCTTGAGACTCTGGAGGACGTTCGGGCTCTTCGTCAGACCGGGCCTGTCCTGAGACCGCATGAAGGACAGCGAAATCGCCGAGACGACATACGACGCCGCCAGCGCGAAGTAGGCCATGTCCGCTCCGATCTCGGCGATGAGGAAGCCGGCCGTCAGGGAGCCGATCAGCCCGCCGAAGCGCATGCTCAGGCTCACGTAAGAGAGCCCGCTCATCCGATTGCCTTCGCCGGCCACGTCGAACGCAAGGCTCTGCCTGGATGTCTGGTACAGCGCTCCGATACACCCGGACAGGACGGCCATGACGAAGAAATGCCAGACCTCGATCTTGTTCAGGTAGATGAGCAGGCCTATAGCCACTGAAATCAGCACCATGGCCAGGTTGAGGAGGCGCATCAGGCTGCGGCGGTCCACCAGGTCGGCGATGGAGCCGGCGACGATGCCCAGGAAGAAGAACGGCGCGGAGCCCGCGCCTATGGCCGCCCCGACCATGAAAGGAGAGCCGGTCAGCTCCAGAACCATCCAACCAAGGATGACCTGCTCGCCGGCAAATCCGGCCGTCTCGAAGACCGTCGCCAGACAGAGAACTCGGAAGTCCCGAATGCGCAATGCCGGCGCCCGCAGAACGTTGCGAATCAGTGCGGTAGCAGATTGATTGAAGGACGCCAATGCAAAGAATGTCCCAGCGGGCGATTACGGATAACGGGTGGGCATGGGCCCAGGGTGCGCTCCTAGAGTATCACTCCCTCGTTCTTCAGCACCACTATATCGTCCCAGGTATATCCCAGCATTTCGATTAGTATCTCCTCCGTGTTCTCACCCAGGGCAGGCGCGGCCTTGCGATTGGACACGGGGGTCTCCGAGTAGGTGAGGGGCGTCAGCGGCCACATGGATTTCCCAATCACAGGATGGTCGAACTCTACGACGTAGCTGCTCTTCAACGGGCCCGCCGCACTGTTGGAGCATTCTGTCAACGGAATCCCCTTAGCCGGTCAGGTGCCGCCCTTGGCCCGTCTGAAATGGTCATGCACCTCGTCGCTCGTGGGCATCGTCGTAAGCGCCCCTCTGCCCCTTACCTTGAGCCCGGCAGTCACGGTCCCCAGGGTGGCCGCGTCCTCGACATTCATGCCGTTCAGGATGCCGTGAAGAAATGCGCCGTTGAATGCGTCTCCCGCACCGGTGGTGTCGACGACTCTGCCGGGCGTATAAGCGGGGCACTCTATGATCGAATCAGGCGTCCCCACGACAACGCCCCTCTCGCCCAGCTTGACGACGGTGATCCGGACTCCCCTCGACCTCGCCTCTGAGATGACGTCCTCGGGAACGGAGGTCCCGAAGAGGACATCGGTGTCGACTGGAGCGCTGGGCATGAAGTACGTCACGTAGGGAAGAGTCTGCTCCATCGCCTCTCGTGCGTCCTCATGGCTCCAGAGCTGATGTCTGTAATTGGGGTCGTATGAGACGGACACGCCTCTTTCGTGGGCGATCTGCGCGGCCTTGAGCGTCGTCGCTTTGGCGGACTCGGATATCGCCTGTGCGATGCCGCTCACGTGCAGTATTTTCGCTGCGCCTATGTATTCGGGGTCGAGGTCGTTGGGCTCCATGGTGCTGGGCGCGCTGCCCTTTCGGTAGTACACGAACTCTCGGTCTCCTCCCGGCAACTGCGCGACGAAGTGGACGGCGTTGAAGCCCTCGACCCGCTTGGCGTGGCTGGTGTCGATTCCCTCCGTTTGCCAGGAGCTAAGCAGGTATGAGGTGAAGGGGTCGCTCCCGAGGCGGGTGACGTATCCCGTGGAGGTGCCGAGCCTGGATGCCGCGACCAGAATGTTGAGCGAGTCGCCCGCAAAGGACCTCTGAAAGGTATCGGCCGTCTCCATGGGCTGCTCCGAGAACAGCTCTATCATGCACTCGCCCATGCTGATCATGTCAGGCATATTTCCCGTCCCTACGGCTTGGCCTTCGCATGGGGAATCAGGCTACTGGGCAACGACGCCCCCGTCCACCGGGAGTGCGACGCCGGTCACGAACGAGGCGGCGTCGGAGCTCAGCCAGAGCACCGCCTGCGCGATCTCCTCGGTCGTGCCGAAGCGGCCGATAGGTTGGATAGACATGTACCAGGCCTCTCGGCCGGGGTCGTTCTTCATGAGCTCTTCGGACAGGGCCGTGCGGACTGCGCCGGGGCAGACCGCGTTTACCCTGATGCCCTGAGTGGCGTAATCCAGCGCGGCGGTCTTGGTGATCCCCACGACGCCGTGCTTCGCGGCGCCGTAGGCCGCGCCTCCCTTCATGCCGATCAGTCCGGCTATCGAAGAAGTGTTCACGATGGAGCCCTTGCCCTGCTCGAGCATCTGGGCTATCTCGTATTTCATGCACAGCCAGACGCCCTTCAGATTGATGGAGATGACCCTGTCGAACTCGTCTTCGGGGAACTCCGCGAAAGGGACTCGAATGCCGGGAATCCCGGCGTTGTTGTGGGCCGCGTCCAGGCTGCCATAGGTGGAGACGGTCCGCCGGACGAGCTCCTCTACCTGGTCGGTGCGCGAGACGTCGCAGTGGACGAAGGTCGCCTCGCCGCCCTGGCTCAGTATCGAGCTGACGGTCTCTTCGCCGGCTTCGGCATTGACGTCGGAGACGACCACCTTGGCTCGACTGGCGGCGAACGCCATCGCCGTGGCGCGGCCAATCCCCGCCCCGGCGCCTGTTACTAACGCGACTTTACCTTCGAAATCACCAGCCAATATTATCTTCCCTTCCGCCCGGCGTTATTCGTCCGCCGGGCACCGAGAATGTCACATGATGCCGAGCAGCGCCTGCGAGCCTCGTTCGCCAGAGGAGCTAGGCGCGGACGTACTTTACGATGCGCCTGCCGGTGCTGCCTTCGCCCGAGACGGGTTGAACGAAGTAGATGTTTCCCTGAGAGTCGCCGGAGACGCCGTGGCAGCTCCTGAACTTCTGGTCGCCCCAACGTGCGATCATCTCGCCGTCGGGGCTCAGGACCGAGAAGAATCCGCCGTTGTGCTCGGCCACGTAGAAGACGCCCTCGCCGTCCTCCCAGATTACGGCCGGGCCAATGAGCTTGGCCGGCCACTGCTCTATGAAATCACCGTCCTGGCTGAATACCTGGACCCTGTCGTTTTCTCGGTCGGCGATGAGGACTCTGTCCCTGCCGTCGACCCACGCTCCGTGGGGCAGCATGAACTCGCCGGGTCCGCTGCCGGGCGTTCCCCAGGACTTTACGTGCTTGCCCTCGGCCGTAAACTTGTGTACCTCGCAGTTGGCGTACCCGTCGGAGATGAAGATATCACCGGACCGCGAGACCCCTATGCCCGCGGGAAGATTGAACGGGCCTCCGGGGCGGGTGACGTCCTTGTAGCCGGCCGAGCTGAAAACGGAGTTGTCGGCGCCCGTATCCGACCGGTATCCCTTCTCTCCAATGGTCATGAGCAGCTCGCCGTCGGACGTGAATTTGTATATCTCACCGTGGTTCCGATCGACGATCCAGATGTTGTCCTGGGGGTCGGCGTAGATCGCATGGGGAAACGCAAACAGTCCCTCGCCCCAAGAAGAAAGGTAGTTGCCGTCCCGGTCGAACACGATCACGCTGTGCTCGCCTCGATTGAATCCGTAAACACGGTCCTTGGAGTCCACCGTCAGGGCGGCCATGGGCGCTTCCCAGCCCTGGGGGAGCTTCGACCAGTCCTCGTGGACCTCGTAGGTGTATTTATCGCTTCCTACTGTTGTAACCAAGGTCTTCCGCCTCCGCTAGGTAAGGTCTCATTGCCGGGTGGTTACGCTATTTGCCTGGCTTGCATGCTTCCATGACGGCCTTGACGGACTCAATGCCGGGCCGGGCGGCGACTACTCGGACTATGGCCGTATCCAGGCCTTCGGCGAGCCTCAGGAACTCCTTGGAGGCATCGCCGGCGTTGCCGTAATAGCCCACGGTCTTCAGTAAGGACGGAGGGAATGCCTCGGCTACCTCGTCGGCAGAGGCGCCCTTCCTACGCATGTCGTCGAGGTCCGCCAGCTCCCGCGTGAAGCCCATGCGCTCGAAGTGGCCTCGATATCCAAGCTGCCGCTCGCGCTCCGTGGGGATGGTGGCGCCCAGCGCGTAGCCCATGGTTGCCTTCGCCAGGGAGCGACGGGCCACGTCGACGTCATCGTCCACGCATATGCGAATGTACTCCACGACCTTGACGTCCGATGGGTCCCGGCCTGCCCTTGCGGCTCCATCGCCGATGCGCTCACGGCTCCAGGCGATCTGCTTCGGGCTGCACCAGTTCAGGCACGCGCCGTCGGCCAGCTCCCCTGCCAGCTCGAGCATCTTCGGTCCCAACGCCCCGAGGTAGACCGGCGTTTTTGGGGCCGGTGAAATGCCAAGCCTCATGCCCTGCAATTTAACGACTTCGCCGCTGTATGTCGTCTGCTCTCCGGCGACGAGCTGTCGCACAGTGGTCAGGTAGTCCCGCATGAGTGCCAGCGCAGACATCTTGGGCAGGCCCAAAGACTGTCGTGTCTTGGGCCGGTACGCCCCTCCCGAGCCTATGCCCATGATAAATCGCCCGCCGGTAATCTCGCTCATAGTGCCGCCGCTCATGGCAAACGCAATCGGCGTGCGGTGCATGACGGGAGAGACGGCGATGCCCGTAGTGAGTCCACCGGCGACAACATCCTTGGTTGCTCTCCACCTGTGACCGCATAACTGGAAGGAGTCCTGGCCCGTGCCTTCAGGCGTCCAGATGCTCGTGTAGCCCGACTCCGCGGCCAGCTTCGACAGGTCCGCCTGGTCCGTTAGCGAAAGACCAAGCGACGCGTCCAGTCCTACACCGATCTCCATAAATACCCTCCCGCTCAGAGGTGCGTAACTCGCGCCTCGGCCTCGTGAGCCGCATTATATTCGGGGTCAAAGGCGGTGGCAAGCCCCGGTATTGGCGGCGGTCCGCTTGAGACAGGATTCGACGGTGAGAGGCGACGAAGTATAGGATTCTGATCTATATGGAGTGAAGAGTGCCGATTCACAAGAATGCGAAATAGTGACTTGGTAGTAACGTACTATAACAATACTAAAGTAATGTAATGTGTTTATACTTAAGATTAAGGCGAAAAAGTAGTATAAAAACTTTACCGCTAAAACCTATTAGCTTACAAAGTTCGAACGATTGCCCATTACTTGGCTATTTTGAAATGAGTTTTCAATGGACCAGAAACGAAATTCCTCCTCAGTGGATGCCGAAGACAGGCTCACACTTCTTCCTTTCGACAGGGTAGGGTTGCCGGAAGGACGAGCGACGCATTTGCCGAATGACCGGCAGAATGGATTTCACATCGACGACGATAGTGGACAAGGGGCTCAACGAATCGTCCGCGAGCTAAAGTCCATCTTGTCTGAGGTGATCGGGCAGAGTGATCTCGGCATGACCTTGGCGGGCCAAGACCTGCTGTTGTGTGGGCACCTCCGAAAGATTCAGCGGTCCTCCCTTAACGCGCGTGCCTTGCTGGGTCAGTTGCCGCAGGGCGCCGGCGGGCTTACCCGCGTCGTCAGGACGGTGGATGTCGGTGAGCTTGTGCGGCGGTGCGAGGCGGGTCTTCGTACGCTGCTTTCCGTCGATGCCACCCTCGAGATTCGCTGCGCAAGCTCGGTCATGCCGGCGCGGATAGACCCGATAAGTCTCGAAAACGTGTTGTTTGAATTTGCTGCCGTGAGCCTGATGGGTTTCGAGTCTCCGGTCGCCATCGAAATCGAGGTTAGTGCGCCGTGCTTCGAAGCGGGGCAGGGCCGACAGGGCTCGATATCACTCCTGTGCTCCGCCAAGTCGGCATCGGAGAGCCCGACGCATTCCAACGGGTCCAAACGTATGGAATTCGGCGCCCAGCGGGAATCGAAGCCGATCATGTTGGACACGTCGTCGGCGGCAGAGCTAGTATCGACCTGTGGCGGCAGCCTTGCCGTCGATTATACGCCTGGGGCGAGGCTATCCCTTCTTATTTCGCTGCCGAAGAGCGATGGAGACCTGGAAGAGTTGCCTCTGCTAGACGCCTCGGGATTTCTGCCGATGGGTACTGAAACCGTCCTGGTTGTTCAGCGGGAGCCCATCTCTCGGGAGACCATTTGCCATATTCTTGGGGCTCAGGGCTACACTGTGCTGGAGGCTGCGAGCTACGAGGAGGCGCTGGACCTGGCCAGCGTCGCCGCGACCATCGCCGGGTCGATGTCGAAAGTGTGGACCGTCCCGGAGACGATTCTCGCCGCCGAGGCTGGCGACTACGACTTCCTCGAGCTGTTCGTTGGTAACACTTTCCCGACCGTGGTATTCGCATACGGAGCGACACAGGCCCTTGCCGGCGGAACCCCTGGCACGTTCGTAGGCCCGGTTATCGCGACGGTCAGCGTGTCTGGCGACTCTCAAGAGACCCACAACGTAATATTCGGCAACGTCGGCCCTGGCTCAATTGAAGCATGCAAGGTTTACGACCTGAACGTTAACGGCGAGGCGGAGTGGGTAAGTGTCGAGGGG
>JADFQF010000477.1 GCA_022561955.1 Chloroflexota bacterium
TAACCTGGGTACGCAGGGCTTTGCAGACGTCCTCATTAAGGTCGCGGCGGAGCTTGACTTAGACCTGGGATTGCCGGGAGACACGTTCAAGGACGTGTTGCAAGATGGGGCCAGGCAGCTCTTCGACAAGGGCAAGGGCTCGGTGACCGCCGCGTCCTTCGCCTCATTTTGGAATGGCCTCCTCCAGCGTGGTGGATGGTGGGACACGACCGCCAGGGCATCGGGCGGTGCGCCGACTCCTCCAAGGCTGCCCGATGAAGAGTTGCCCCGATTCGATTCGGGACGATTCCACCTTATTCCCTTCGAGACGACGGGCATCGGCGACGGCCGTGGCGCGAGTCTGCCATGGTTGCAGGCGACGCCCGATCCGATTTCGACGGCAACCTGGCTCACGTGGGTGGAGATCAACCGCAAAGTCGCGGAGGAGATGGGCATAAGCGAAAGTGACGTGATAACTATCTCGACGCCCCGCGGCAGCGTGAACGTTTTGGCCTATCCCCACCCGGGAGTGCCGACGGATGTGATAGGCGTGCCGGTAGGCCAGGGCCACAGGGCCGGGGGGCGCTACGCCGAGGGGCGTGGTGCGAACATTTACTCGATATTGACGCCTTCGACCGACGCGAGGTCCGGCGCTCTTGCCTGGGCCTCGACCCGCGCGGAGATACATAGGACCGGCGATTGGATAAGGTTGCCCAAGTTCGAGAACACCTTATCGACTCCGGTGGAAGACGAAGACGGCGTGATAATTCGACTGACGCCCATCGACACTTAGGCCTTTCCAGGCCAAGGTCGTAAAGAAAAATAGGAGCAGGGTATATGGCCAACGAAAAATGGGGAATGGTAGTCGACTTGGACAAGTGCACTGGGTGCCAGGCGTGCGTAGTCGCATGCCAGTCGGAGAACAATATTCCCATCAACGAAGAGGGTCACTTCAACCAGAGGCGGGCCATCGAGTGGATTCGCGTGGAGCGCTACTGGGAGGGTGAGTTCCCGGACGTCAAGGCGCGGTTCATTCCGCTGTTTTGCCAGCAGTGCGGGGATGCGCCGTGCGAGCCGGTCTGCCCCGTTTTCGCGACGTATCACAACCCCGAAGGGCTCAACGTTCAGGTCTACAACCGCTGCATAGGCACACGGTTCTGCGCCAACAACTGCCCGTACCAGGTCCGGTACTTCAATTTCTGGGAGCCGTCCTGGCCGGATAGCCTGAAGAACCAGCTCAACCCGGACGTTACGGTGCGCAGCAGAGGCATCATGGAAAAGTGCACCTTCTGCATACAGCGCATCCGGCGTTCTACGCGTGAGGCCCGCAAGGACGGCGTGGAGCTCGAAGACGGCGACCGAGCGTTGAACCCGGCCTGCGCCAACGCGTGCCCTACGGACGCGTTGCTGTTTGGGGATATTCGAGATGTCGCGGACGCAGAGGCGGAAGGAGACCGTCCGCCAAAGGAACCCAAGAGTAGGGCGGGTGCGGCCATAGCCAAGGAGCTGCTCGCCCGAAATAAAGGCCGCGGCTACCGGCTGTTGGAGCCATTGGGAACGCATCCAAGCGTCGTCTATCTGAAGAAGGTGGATAAAGAGGCAGTCGAAACGCATGGCTAGCTCAAATCCCAGCGTGGCACGCCAAGGACAGGCTCACGAGAAATTCGTAGAGGGAGAATACGTCCCCTTCGAGAGACCGTCCCAGGTCGTGCGGGACATAATCGGCAAGCACGACAAGATCAGCGACCTCTGGTGGAGTGGGGTCGCGGCGTCCGGCATATTGCTTATACTTGGGATTATTGGCTTTGCTGTCAGAGCCTCGGCCGGCGTAAGCGACAGGGGCATCTGGGGCTACTACGCGATGATCTTCGCCTTCCTGCTCACGACGACGTCGGCGGCCCCTATCGTCGTGATCGCGATGCGCATGACCAACGCTCATTGGCGGCGCCCGGTGTCGCGGGTGGCGGAGCTCTGGACGGTCGCCGGTATATTCAACCTGATAATTTTCATACCGATGCTGTGGATCCTGCCGCCGCCAACTGACGGCGGGCGACGCCTCTGG
>JADFQF010000478.1 GCA_022561955.1 Chloroflexota bacterium
GGTACGCGCGCCGGCGGCGCGGGCATCCCTCAGCAGCCGGGTGTCCTCGGGATTGTATACCATGTCACACACCAGGGAGCGGGGATTTATCGGGACGCCGTCGAGGGGCGAGCCGCCCTCGGAATCGGTATGACGCATGCCGATCGACGTCGAGTTCACGATGAGGTCCGCCGACGCCGCGATACCGGCTAGCTCGTCTCCGTGTAGAGGCAAGGCGACGATCCCCTTCATGAGCGGCGACGCCTCGCTTGCCAGCGATTCGGCCCGCTCCAACGTGCGATTGGCGATGGCCAACGATTCGACGCCCTCATCGATCAGCCCGAAGACTGCCGCCCTGGCCGCGCCTCCGGCGCCGAGCACCAGCGCGCGCCTTCCCCTGGGTTCGAAGCCGCCCTTCTCTCGTAGGGACCTGATGAAGCCGGAGACGTCGGTATTGTAGCCGGTTAGACTCTCTCCGGTTCGGACGATCGTGTTCACCGCGCCGATTCTGGCCGCGACGGGGTCGATCGTGTCGATGAACTCGATGACTCGCTGTTTGTGGGGGACGGTCACGTTGGCGCCGATGTAAGGCTCGGACCTGAGTCTGCCGACGGCCCTTTCGAGCTCGTCGGGAGGAACGGGCCAGGCCTCATAGCGAACATCCATGGAGTAGCTGTCGAATGCGGCCTGCTGAAACGCAGGGGATATCGAATGGGCCAAGGGATAACCGAATATGCCGACGAGCTCCGTCATAGGGCTGAGCGCCTTCATCATGGTGTTACCAGGTCAGTATAGCAACGGCGGCGGGAGGCCGACAAGGATTTTTTAGCTCATTAATAGGGCCGCGAAGTACGGCATTTACGAAAGGCCTGTTCTGTCATTGATTGAAGTCCTGCCTGGTGCTAATATTGGCGCGGCATCCGCCAGTATCTCAGGTGACTGTCATCACCTGATGTGGTCGAGTGAGCGAGGTTCACATGTCCGAATACCAGGAGCTCGTGCAGGAGATCAACGCCTGCCAGAGATGCACCCTATCCCAGAGCAGGACCAACGCCGTGCCGGGCGAAGGCTCGATAACGGCAGACATCATGTTCATCGGCGAAGGCCCGGGGTATTACGAGGACCAGCAGGGCAGGCCGTTCGTTGGACGCGCCGGACAGGTGCTTAACGACCTGCTCGCCACGATTGGCCTGAAGCGGGAGGACGTTTACATAGCCAATATGCTCAAGTGCCGCCCGCCGGAAAACCGAGACCCACTGCAGAACGAGATCACCGCCTGCGGAGGATATCTGGACAGACAGATCAAGCTGATCGCGCCCAAGGTCATCGTCACGCTGGGCAGGTTTTCCTTCGGCAAATTCTTTCCAGGCGAGGCGATCAGTAAGGCCAGGGGGACTCCTCGTAAGTGGGGCGACCTCTGGGTCTACCCCATATACCATCCCGCCGCCGCCCTGCATAATCCGAGGCTCAAGCCCGCCCTGGAAGACGACTTCAAGCGGCTGCCGGAGCTGATTCGAAGCATTAACGAACCAGTCTCTCAAGAACCGGAAGGCGAGAAGGATCCCCAGCAGTTGAGCATGTTCTGAGGGCAAATCGTCCTGAAAACGGGCCGAACTTCGATTCAAGCAGCCCATGGAATCGAGTATAATAATAACTAATGCAGTTTTTCATCATGAGACAGGTTTCTTAGTCGCTTAATGACCCAGTCCCCACTTCGAGTAATCCCCCTTGGCGGCCTCGGCGAAATAGGTCAGAACATGATGGCGTTCGAATACGAGGATGACATCATCGTCGTGGACGCCGGCGTGCTCTTTCCCGAAGAAGATATGCCCGGCGTGGACTTCGCCATACCCGACATCACATACCTCGTCGAGAACTCCGACCGGGTCCGCGCCATACTCATCACGCACGGCCACGAGGACCACATCGGCGCCCTTCCCTACGTGCTGGCGGAGCTGGATGTACCCGTGTATGCCTCGCGGCTTACTCACGGCCTCATCTCCGTAAAGCTGCGGGAGCGCGGCATGCTGAAGAACGCCAGACTAAACG
>JADFQF010000479.1 GCA_022561955.1 Chloroflexota bacterium
CGGGCACGTCGTGGTGACTGTCTTGACGGCCTCCGCCCACTTGTTGTCGCGCTCCACCAGGGCGCCCGTCGGGCAGACGTCGATGCAGGCACCGCAGAACTCGCAGCCCGACTCCAGGAGCGATGTGCCCTGCGACGTGCCTATGAGGGTGCGACCGGAGCGCTCCAGCAGGGTCAGAGCGTTGTCTCCCCGGATCTCGTCGCACGCGCGGACGCATCGCGCGCAGACGATGCAAAGGTTCATGTCCATTTCCCAATAGGGGTCGCTGACGGCTAACGGCAGGTGGCGGTTGTTGTATACCAGGGGCGAATCCATGTCCATTTCGAGAAAACGGACGGTGTCTTTCAGCTCGCAGCGCTCGTTCTTCGGGCAGGTGACGCAGCGGTCGTTGACTGAGACGTGCCTAAGGCAGGTGTCCGATGGGCCGCAGAGATCGATGCGATGGCAGGTCAGGCACCCGTGGGGATGCTCGGAGATCACCATGTCCATGATTCCCCGTCGGAGCTCCACGAGCTCGTCGGAGTTCGTTATCACGCGCATGCCGTCCGAGACGGGCGTGGTGCACGAAGCCGGGTTTCCCGGCAGCGCCCTGTATTCACCGTTGGGCGTCGGCGCCTCAGCCGTTACGAGGCACATTCTGCACGCACCGTAGGGCTTCATGCCGGGGTAGTAACACAGGTATGGGATGTACATCCCTGCGTCCATGGCGGCCTCGATGACCATCTTGCCCGGCCGTGTCTTTACGTCGACTCCGTCTATAGTGACTGTTATCTCATCTGTTGTCATATAGGTCTCCGAACCAGGGGAGGGGCGTAATCAGGTGGACCCAGGTACTTAGATACGATCTTTCAATGGTCATGGGGAGTCCAGGGGTGAAAGTCCCCTCCGGCAGAGGGTCTGGTCCGCCTCAGGCGGACGGAAGAAATACCCCTTAGGGTGGGTGGGCGGGAATAAGGCGTCTGTCCATTCGAGAAGGTTACTTCGCACTGCAGGTCTCATTTATGAAACGCCCTGAGGAACGAAGTCCATGGCATACGGCCTCGTATTCTTGGGCGAAATCATCGGCTTGTTGCAGCTGCCCGTGGGACAACGCTTCTCTTCGATGTGGGCGATGAAGTCCGACTCGAAGTTCTGGAATGCCGAGCGTATCGGACCGAAGCCGAGCTGACCGTGTCCACAGAGCGAGCTGGCTTCCATGGTTCCGCCGACGCTGCGCATGAGATCGAGGTCGCCGGGCTGACTCTCGCACCTGGCGATGCGCTCGATGATCTCCAGCAGGTGCTCCATTCCCAGCCGGCACGGGAAGCATTTGCCGCAGGACTCGTACTGGCAGAAGGCTACGAGAACGCGGGTAATGTCCACGGCGCAGGTATCCTCGTCTATGACGATGATGCCGCCGGAGCCGAATATCGCCCCGGCCTCGCGCATCTCGTCAAAATCGATATGCACGTTCATGCTCTCGGCGCCCAGCACGCCGCCCAGAGGCCCGCCGGTCTGGAGCATCTTTAGCTTCTTTCCGTTGGGAACGCCGCCGCCGATATCGTTGATGACCTCTCCCAGCGTCATTCCCATGGGGACCTCGTACAGCCCCGGGTACTTAATGTTTCCGTTGAGGCACGCTATGGCCGTTCCGGTGCTCCGGTTCACCCCGATGGACGAGAACCACTTCGCTCCCTTGGAGATTATCTCCGGCGCGTACGCGAGGCTCTTCACGTTGTTAATGGTGCTGGGCTTGCCCCAAAGGCCGAATGCCGCCGGGAAGGGTGGGCGAAATCGCGGCAGCGCGCGTTTGCCTTCGATAGACTCCATCATGGCGGTCTCCTCTCCGGCAACGTAGGACTCGCCGGTCAAGGCAACCTCGATATCGAAGCTAAATTCCGAGCCCAGGATATTCTTACCCAGCAGGCCTTGCTCGTAGGCCTGCTCGATGGCCTTTTCGGTGCGGCTTATGGGGCCGTCGTGGCCATGGCGTATGAACACGAACCCGTGCGGCGCGCCCGTGGCGTAACCTGCGATGCACAT
>JADFQF010000480.1 GCA_022561955.1 Chloroflexota bacterium
CCGTGTTCACGAGCCCTCGCGCATCGAAGGCGTCGTGATTGACGACCTCGTATCTTTCCACGATCTCCGAGCCCAAGACCTGGTTCAGCTCCTGGGCGGTCGTGGGCCGATGAGTGCCCGACGCCACCAGTATCGTTATGTCTTGGTCGGGGATATGAGCGAGGTCACGCATCAGAACGGGCAGGACCGTGGCGCTGGGCATGGGCCTGGTGACGTCGCAGACGGATATCGCGACCCTCTGCCCCTTCCGCACGAGCCGCCTCAGCGGGGCGGTCCCGATGGGATTTCGAATGGCAGCCATGATTGCGCCTGCCTGGTCTGGAAGTCCCGGCACGTAAGTCGGCTCTATGACCGTCGTCCGATCAGCGGGAAAGTCCACCGAGAGTCCGCTGCGGCCGTAGGCGAGTCTGATGCGCATTCTTCATGCTCCAAATGTCCTGAGATCGAGCTTACATTCTACCAGGACTCGAGCCAGGCTTTTTCAGAACCAATGATTCGGAATTACGTGGAGCTCCAATGCCGCTTTATAGAGGCCACGTCACTCGATTAAAGGTGCCCTAATTCGTCCGCATCGTAATGGGCGTTTACTATTGTAATATCGGCATGAAATTCTTATGATTCGTCTGACTTGTATCGTCCACTTCAGAGGGAGACAGAATGAACAAGGGAAACGGTCGCATTGGAATCCTGGTGGGCGGAGGGCCGGCACCGGGCATCAACAGCGCAATAAGCGCCTGCGTCATAGAGGCGGCGAATAACGGCCTGGAGGTCGTCGGCATAACCGACGGCTTCAGCCAGCTCATGATTGGCCGCACGGACATGGCCCGTCTTTTGACCATTTCGGACGTTTCCCGCATTCATTTCGAGGGCGGCTCCATCCTGCGCACCTCACGGGCCAACCCCACGACCGACCCCGGACGCCTTCAGAAGACGGTCGATATGATCAAGGCGCTGGGGATTACACACCTGGTCACGATCGGAGGCGAAGACACGGCAAAGTCCGCGTCCGAGGTAGCCAAGTCGTCCGAGGGCGGGATACGTGTGGCCCACATTCCCAAGACCATCGACAACGACCTGCCATTGCCTGGGACGACTCCAACGTTCGGTTACGAGACCGCCAGGCACGTTGGGACGGAGCTCGTGCTCAATCTCATGGAGGACAGCCGCACGACGAATCGCTGGTACGTCGTCCTCGTTATGGGGCGCATGGCCGGTCACCTCGCCCTGGGCATCGGCAAGGCCGCGGGTGCCACGCTGACGATCATACCCGAGGAGTTTCCCCAGGAGCGCATCAGCCTCAACGACGTCGTGAGCATCATTCAGGGGGCCATCCTCAAGCGCAGGGTGTTTGGGCGAGAGGACGGAGTGGCGGTATGTGCCGAGGGTGTGGCGGAGAAGCTCGATCCCGAGGAGTTGGCGAACCTTTCGGGAGTCGACATCGCCCGCGACCCCCACGGGCACATACGTTTAGGGGAGATACCCATCGCGGCCATCATAAGGCGGGAGGTGCAGAGAAGGTTTGCCGGCAGAGGCGAAGAGATCGGCATGGTGGATGTGACGGTGGGCTACGAGTTGCGGTGCGCACCCCCGATACCGTTCGACATCGACTATACCCGCACACTTGGATATGGCGCGATCCAGTTCCTGCTGTCGGAGCCGACCGACGAGCGACTGGTCAACGGCGGCCTTGTCTACATGGAGGGTGGCGACCTGAGCGCCATGCCCTTCGAAGACATGAGGGACCCGGAAACGGGGCGCACACGAATTCGCGTCGTCGATATTGAGTCACAGTATTACGGGGTCGCAAGGAAATACATGATCCGCCTGGAAAAACACGACCTGGCCGACGAGAGCATGGTGAACAAGCTGGCGCAGGCCTCCAATATGACAGCGGACCAGGTGAAACGAGAGTTCGCCTCGATCACTTAGAGCCGATCCCAAAGCCGCCACGAATGGTTCGACAAGCTCTTCGCAGCTGGGGGGAGCATCGTCGAAGCATGGTCCGTCTTGAACA
>JADFQF010000053.1 GCA_022561955.1 Chloroflexota bacterium
TGTGCCGACTCGAAGTTCGGGCCATCCGATGAGCAGGCAACATAAGGGAGAAAGCGCTCATGTCACGCCGACATCATTCCCTGCCTGGTCTTGGAGGCGAGCTCCTTTAGCTCATGGAACGAGAGCAGTCCAATCCTGGGCAGGAACACGGCGGCAAACATGATCGGCGGGATGAACAGCACGGCGTGTATCAATAGCGAGAAGGCGATGGCCTGCTCCGTATCCACGTCCCAGAGTCGGAGCATGGACACGGCGGCGAACTCAAAGGTGCCGATGGCCATGGGAAGACCGGGCACCGTGCTGCTGAAGAACATGATCCCCAGCGTGATGACGATCATGGTCGGCACGCCCAGGCCAATGCCCGTCGCCCTCGCTACCATCCAGCCCGCGAGTCCGACCAGCACGGCCTGGGCAATGGAGATCACGAAGGCCAGGCCCGACCGCCACCTCTCACGCCTCATCAGGACCACCGCGGAGGCGAACTGGGGCACCACCTCGATGCGCGACAGAAACTTCACGTGCCTCAGCGCGGGGCCGACCGTGAACAGCAGTATCAGGCTCAAGCTGCCGAAGACGACTCCCGCCGCGAGGTAGGGCCAGAACGGCCTGAACGGCGCCAGGAACATGGCCCCGATGCCCAATAGAAGCACCGTGGTGCCGAACTCGAATGTCCGCTGCAGCGCCAGCGTGGCCAGAACGGTGCCGAGCCGCAGTCCGTCCCGAAGCGTAAGGATGCCGATCTCGACTATCTCGTCCAGCACTCGAATGGGGCTGACCGTGTCGACGGCGGTGCCCGCCTGCTCGATCAAGAATAGCCTGACCGCGCTGACCCTGTCGTCGGCCAACAGGAGCCGCCATCGCAGGCCCCTGAGATAGCCTGAAAGTATGACGAGGAACCACGCGCCGAATATGAGCGCTATGTTGGCCGAGGCCAGGGCGCCGCCAAGCTTGCCCCACTCCATGTTTCGGACGACCAGCCATCCGAGAAGAAGGCCCAGCGCCGTCGCCACAATCGCGTAACCCACCAGCACGACGACCGCCGGGGGCCTGGGGATACGTAAACCTTTCACCTGTTCCGTCCTGCCGTCCATGTCCCGCCTTCCGCCCGGGTAGAAATCGAATATCGGCCGTTACCGAAGTATCAAGAAAAACTCGCCGGTGTCCATGTTGGCCACGGGAGTGTAGCAACGGCGCGCGAACGGCGTCAAGACGACACATCTACTCACAAAGCCATACGGCCTCGCTGGAACCCGTTGCGCGATCGCCTATATAATGCCGCCATGGAAGAGCACGACTGGCGACAGCTCATGGCCGACTTCAAGGAGCATCTGCGGGCGGAGAAGAGCCTGGCGGACCTGACGGTGCGGAACTATCTGACAGACCTCCAGCCGCTCTACGAGTACATGCGGCTCAAGAAGGTCTCGGAGCTAAGGTCGCTGGACAGGTACGCCCTGCGCGGCTACCTCGCCTGGCTCACGGAGATAGGCTACGTGAGGCCCAGCGTCGCCCGAAAGCTGAGCACGCTGCGGACCTTTCTCAGGTGGCTCGTTCGCCACGGAATCATCGAGGGCGACCCAATGCCCAGGCGAGGCCCGTTGAAGACGGAGAAACGCCTTCCTCGTTTTCTATCCAAGGAACAGGCCGAGAGGCTGCTGGAGGCACCGGACACGTCCGAGCCCCTGGGGATAAGGGACCGGGCGTTACTGGAGCTGACCTACGCGGGCGGCCTGAGGGTGAGCGAGGTCAGCGGCCTGAACGTGACCGACCTCAACCTCCCAACGAAAGAGGTCCGGGTCATAGGCAAGGGCTCGAAACAGCGCGTGGTGGTGATGGGGGAGGCCGCAAAGAGGGCCCTGACGCTGTATTTGCGCGATGTTAGGCCAGGTCTGTCCAACGAGAACAGCGGCGTGACGCTGTTTCTGAACCGGTTCGGCGGAAGACTCAGCCAGCGCAGCATTCAGCTCAAGGTCAAGCGGTACAGCGCCAAGGCGGGCCTGTCTGCAGGCGTGCACCCGCACACGTTGCGTCACTCCTTCGCGACACACATGCTGGACGGCGGGGCCGACCTCAGGATCGTTCAGGAGCTCCTCGGGCACTCGAGCCCGGCTACGACGCAGATATACACGCACGTCACGGGCTCGCAGGCGCGGAAGGTGTACCTCGCGGCCCATCCAAGGGCGACAAGGGACGTCCGTGAGAGTCGAAAAAAGGCGGCTCCGGGCCCATAACGGGGCGGACTTAGAAGGCGTCACCCATGCGCGAAGTGGAACGCCCGGCGTAGATTGGGGCTAACCCAGCAAAAGGCAATCACTCATGCGACGTCTACTTCTCATCACAGCCGCCGGCCTGGTCAGCTTCTTGTTGCTCCTGGGCATCAACCAGCTCTTCTAGCACGCCGTATTGGAACAGGTCTCCAGACTGTTCTGATGTGCTGCGTGCACGCGGGCCGCTTCGCGAGTCCTGCATGCCCCGGCTGGTACTCGACCGACTGCGTTGTGCAAATTAAACGGTCATATCTAGACGTGGACCCTTCGAAGAGGACGAAGAAGGAAGATTTCCGCCTACTCCGTTGGCCGGAGTTTCGCTCCAAGCTCTACTGGTTGACCGTGCGGCGTGTTGAGATATGCGTCTACCCACGCTTCCTTGCGCTCGGTTAGGGCTGTTAAATTAATTAGTTTCTTGTCGGCCACTAGATGCTCGAGCGCAGCAACCCAATTTTCGTAATATCGCGATCCATCATCAGGTTCGCCGCGCTTCGTAGCCGCCTGGAGTTGCTCTCCAAGGGCTGCCGTCCACTCCGTCCACGTGAAGTACCCCTCACCGGACAGCTGCACCGCAATGGCAAACGCCTGCGCTTGCCATGGTTCCGCAAACACAGGGCCCTCCTCGTCTCGGGGCAGAAGCGGTGACGCCGCGAAGCGTTCCGCGGCGTTGCTTGCGTCAGGCCGGCTCAAGATAGTCCTCCCACATATCGATGTACAGTGAGTCGTGGGCAGACGCTTCCTCGCCCCACAGCTCGCGCGCCGTATACCGAATCAGATATACATGCTGTGGCTGGGACTCGGGCGACAACTGCTCACTGTCGGGCAAATCGAAGATGCCGCGATCGCGCTCCACGACACCCGTCTTGCCGCGAGTGTAACGCGGCATACGCGTGTGCGTGGTTGGATGTATGTTCCGCCCGCGCACGCGATCTCCCACATGAAACCGCGCCGCCAGCTCGATGTCTTGCTCTGTCTTGGGGGTCTTGAAGAGAAGCTCACGAGCGTCCGACGGGGTCAACGCCGGTGCGGCCTTCGCCGAGACCGGGCCGGCTCGCCCGCTCTCGACCTCGGACCGGGTGAGGACTCCTCTCTCGATGGCCCTTTCAACGAGCGCGGTGTACCAGCGTTCGTAGTAGTTCATCCGAAGATAATCTGCCGCCGGAATATTTTCGATATAAGGCCGCAAGCCGCCCAATTGCGTGGCCTGTACCAGCGCGAAAAGCCTTATCTCCCATGGCTCATGGAAGCCAGGCTCGCCTTCCTTGTATGCGATCTCACCCAACCCCTGCATGCCGCCCATATCGTGGATGCCGTTCATGAGACGCCTCCCACAACCGGCGTGGCCACTTTCGCGACGCCGATCATCGTATCGCGCGTCACCAGCGTTGCAAGGTCGGCTTCGCTCATCGAATCAGTTCCTTCAGGGCGCTCCGGCAGGACAAAATAGCGGGAGGCCGCATTGCTGTCCCAGACCCGTACTTCGACGTCTTTGGGTAGATCCAACCCCAGTTCGCTCAGCACGCCACGTGGATCGATCACCGTCCGAGAGCGATAGGCAGAAGACTTGTACCAGGTCGGCGGCAAGCCCAATACGGGCCAGGGATAGCACGAACACAAGGTACAGACGATGACGTTATGGATCGAGGGCGTATTCTCGACGACAGTGAGCTTCTCACCCTGCCCGCCGGAATAGCCGAACTCCGCCATCGCCGCGGTGCCGTCATCAAGCAGGCGTTGCTTGTAGGCCGGGTCTACCCAGGCTCGAGCGACTACCTGTGCCCCGTTGCGCGGACCAACCCTGTTCTCGTAGGTATCCACCAGCACATCCAGTGCTGCTGGATCCACCAGCCCCTTTTCTACCAGTAGCGACTCGAGCGCTTTGACTCGTAGGGCCGGATCCGAGGGTACGTCCGTATGGTCCTGGGCGTGATCGGAGTTTTGTTGACTCACGTTAGTCTCCTCCAAGCCGGATATTCCCAGATGACGTTCGGCTTTTTCACAAACACGCCATCTCTGAGTAGAGCATAGTACATGACCGCTTCACGGGTCTGTCAAATGCTCGTAACGACATCAGGACCCGGCTCCATCCAAAGAAAAACGCCGCAAGAAAAGTGTCGCAAGACGGCGTTGAACGGTAACTAACATGACGGGCTCGCCGGCAACCTCTTCCGCACCGTCCCGTTCCCGGACATTAGGCACACCTCGGTAGAACGAGTCGAAAAGAATGAAAAAGTCGGAAAATCCGACCTAAGCCCAGAGAGATGTTTTGTATTAGAATGTGACCATAGTTTTTGACGCAGGTTGCTAGATGAAAATCCTCGTAATCAACGGCCCCAACCTGAATATGCTGGGGAAAAGGGAATCGTCTCTGTACGGCGTGAAGTCGTTGGCCGACATCGAAGCGCTTATCGAGGAGAAGGCGCGCGACCTCGACGTGGACATCGAGACTTTCCAATCCAACTCGGAAGGCGCTATCATAGACTATCTGCAAGAGGCGGCGTCGGACGCAGAGGGCATCATCGTCAACGCCGGCGCCCTGACGCATTACGGCCTCTCGCTCAGGGATGCTCTGGTAGACTCCCGATTGCCCATCGTCGAGGTCCACCTGTCCAACATCCACGCGCGTGACGAGTTTCGGCGCAGGTCCGTCGTCGCCGACATAGCGCAGGGACAGATAGCCGGCCTCGGTTGGCGGGGATACATATTCGCCCTCGAGTTCCTCGTGGGCACTCTGAGACAAGAAGGCTGACAATGACAGCAAGCAGCAAGCTGGACAGGATTCGGCGGAGGCTCATCGAAGACGAGCTCGACGCGATAATGGTCTCTTCGCCGGAGAACCGCCGCTACATGTCTGGCTTTACGGGCTCGGCGGGATACCTGCTCATATCTCAGGACGACGCCGTGCTTGCGACGGACTTTCGGTACGTCGAGCAGGCGGGGCAGCAGTCGCCGGACTTCAGGGTCAGCCGCACCGCCGCCGGGCTGGGCTGGCTCCCGGAATGGACGGCGGAGCAGGGCGTCAAGCGCATCGGCTTCGAGAGCGAGGACCTAACCGTCCACACATTTGATGCCTTCAAGAAGGCCGCCGCCGAGGACGAGAAGTCCAACAAGCCCGAGCTGGTCGGCACCACCGGCATCGTCGAGAAGCTAAGGGTCGTCAAGGACGAGAACGAGATAAAGATGCTCACGAGGGCGGTCGAGATCGCGGACCAGGCCCTGGACTCCGTGGCCGCCGCGATTGAGCCCGGCATGACCGAAGAGGGAATAGCGTGGGAGCTTGAAAAGGCGATGCGCGAGCGCGGGGCCGAGATGATCTCCTTCGACACGATCGTAGGCGCCGGCCCAAACGGGGCCCTCCCTCATCACAGGGCCGACGAGACCGTGATTCGAGATGGCGACGCCATAGTGATCGATATGGGAGCCAAGTACCAGGGCTACTGCAGCGACCTCACGCGTACGGTCATCGTCGGACGGGCCGACGACAAGTTCAAAGAGGTCTACGACATAGTTCTTCGGGCGCAGCTAGCGGCGGAGGAGCAGGTGGAGGCCGGAATGACCGGCGAGCAGGTCGACACCATCGCCCGAGATATAATATCCCAGGCGGGATATGGGGAAAACTTTGGCCACAGCCTGGGACACGGCGTAGGACTGGCGGTACACGAGCACCCGAGGGTCGGTCCTCGCGCCGATGACGTCCTCGAAGACGGCATGGTATTCACCATAGAGCCCGGGATATACCTGTCCGGATGGGGCGGCGTGCGGATCGAAGACATCGTCGTATTGGAAAACGGCAAGGCCCGCGTGATCAGCAAGGCGAACAAGATCGGATAGTCAGCAGATTAGAGGTGTCCACATATGACCATCGGATATGGCGACCTGAAGAAGGGAATGGCAATCGAGCTGGAGGGCGAGCCCTTCCTGGTCGTTGACTACGAGCGCAGCAAGATGCAGCAACGTGCCCCCGTGATGCGCATCAAGTTCCGAGGGCTGCGCAGCGGCCGCCTCATGGAGAAGACCTTCTCGGGCTACGATGTGGACTTCAAGCTGGCCTCGGTGGAGAGGCGCACCGCCAACTACATCTACAAGGATGATAACCTTTACTACTTCATGGACACGGAGTCTTACGAGCAGTTCCCCCTCTCCGAGGACCAGATCGGCAGCGCGATCCAATTCCTCGTCGAGCAGACGACCGTCGACCTCGTCCTCTTTCGCGATGAGCCAATCACCATCGAGCTTCCCATCACCGTCGACCTCGAGGTCACCGAGACGGTGCCGGGTGTGAAGGGAGACACGGCGCAGGGCGGCACGAAGCCCGCGACCCTGGAGACGGGCTTCGTCGTGCAGGTGCCTCTGTTCGTCAATCAGGGCGCGAAGGTAAAGATCGACACTCGCTCGGGAGACTACCTGTCCCGCATCTAGTCGGGCCGGCCAATGATGGGCCTCTACGCGCGCGCTGCGCGCGGACCGGATTTGACGCCCTCCCGTATATCTACCTGTTACAAGACAGATAGCAAAAAATATGGCCGTATATTCCGTATCACAGGTGTCCTCCTACCTCAAAGAGGTGATCGAGCAAGACTCGCTGCTACAGGACGTCTGGGTAGGGGGCGAGGTCTCCAACCTGGCTCGGCCCGGCTCCGGGCATTCCTACTTCACCCTCAGGGACGCCAATGCCTCTCTGCGCTGTGTGATGTTCCGAAACTCGCGCGGCTCGGAGCAGCTCGACAACGGCGTCGCGATCATCGCCCACGGCCGGATTTCCATCTACGAGGTCCGTGGCGACCTCCAGCTCATCGTCGACATTGTCCAGCCCGAGGGCGTTGGTGAACTTCAGTTGAAGCTGGAGCAGCTAAAGCTGAAGCTGGAGACAGAAGGCCTGTTCGAGCCTTCTCGAAAGCGGAAGCTTCCGATATTCCCACAAAAGATAGGAGTCGTGTCCTCGCCTACCGGGGCCGTCTGGCACGACATACAGGACGTGATCGGGCGGCGATACCCCCTGGTCGAGCTGATGCTTGCCCCCGCGCCCGTGCAGGGCGATACGGCCGCGCCGGCCATCGCCGAGGCCATACAGGCCGCCAACGACGAACCCGACCTCGACGTCGTCATCGTGGCGCGAGGCGGCGGGTCCCTGGAGGACCTGTGGCCATTCAACGAAGAGCTGGTCGCCAGGGCGATCTACGGCAGCCGAGTGCCCGTAGTCAGCGCCGTGGGCCACGAGACCGACTATACCATCGCGGACCTGGTCGCCGACGTACGAGCGCCCACGCCTTCCGCCGCCGCCGAGCTTGTGGTGCCGGACAGGATGGAGCTGAGCTCACGCATACTCATACAGGAGCAGTCGCTGAACGCCGGTATATGGGGTCAGCTCTCAACGAAGAAGGAGGCCGCCGCGCACCTCATCGGAAGGGTCGAGCGCGGGCGTCCCGACCTGGACACGCTTAGAATGCGGGTGGATGACCTGCTCAAGACGGCCTACACACACCTGAAGCACAACCTGGCGGTGAAGTCCGAGCGGTTTGGTGGGCTGGACGCCAGGCTGCATTCGGTAAGCCCCAGGGACACCATGCGCAGGGGATATGCCATTATTCAGACGAAGCAGGCCGGCGCCTTGATCAGCGGC
>JADFQF010000054.1 GCA_022561955.1 Chloroflexota bacterium
CTCGCCGGAGCGGCAGGCGCGACGGCCGCGATATACGTAACCCTCTCACGCACGGGCAAGGCAGATATCGAGATGGCCTGCAACGGCGCACTGGCGGGCCTGGTCGGCATAACCGCGCCCAGCGCATACGTCGACCCGTGGGCCGCCGTGGTCATAGGTCTCATAGCGGGCGGCATAATGATAGGGGGCGTCAGCTTCGTCAAGAACATACTCAAGGTCGACGATCCCGTCGGCGCGGTGACCGTTCACGGCATATGCGGCGCCTGGGGCCTTCTGGCCGTCGCACTATTTGCCGCCGGCAACAACGGCGTTTCCGGACTCGTAAAGGGTGATGCATCGCTCCTGGTCCCACAGATCGTCGGGATTCTCGTAGCGATCGCATGGGGATTCGGGACCGGCTTCATCCTGTTCAAGGGCCTGGACCTGGCGATGGGCCTGAGGGTCTCGGAGGAAGAGGAGTTGGAGGGCCTGGACATGCCGGAGCATGGTGCGGTGGCATATCCGGAGCTTCAGGGCCTGGGCTCGACGCCCGGCACAGGTGATTAGGCCCGACTAATGCGTCGGCTCCGCATATCGCTTCGCCGACGACGTGAGGCCTCATGGGAGCGACGCCCGGATGAGTAAAGTAGCTGGAAAATTGTTACGTTGACACGCGGTTCCAATCCAGGCGAAAATCCATGTCGGAAAAGCAAGAGGAGCACGATTCGAGAGTTGTTTACTGTTTCACGCCCAGGGGGTCCTGTAGTCGAGGTAACGTCCAAAGGAGGATGAGTTGGCATTTTACAAAGCAGAGTATATATGGATTGACGGCCAGCAACCCACCGCCAAGCTGCGCTCCAAAGGCAAGATCGTTCCCGTCGGGGAGGAGCCGCCGATATGGGCTTTCGATGGCTCCAGCACCAATCAGGCGACGGGCGAAAACTCCGACTGCGTCCTGAAGCCCGTCTTCGTGTGTCCGGACCCCGTTCGAGGCGGCGACAACAAGCTCGTCATGTGCGAGGTGTTGCTCACAGACATGACGCCCCATCCGTCCAACACGAGGGCAGCATGTGCCAAAACGGCGGAGAAATACGCCGACTTCGATACCTGGTTCGGCATCGAGCAAGAGTACACCTACTTTGACGGCTCAAAGCCCCTGGGCTGGCCTATTAACGGCTTCCCGGCTCCCCAGGGCGGCTACTACTGCGGTGTCGGCGTCGATGAGGTCTTCGGTCGCGACATCGTAGAGGCGCATATGGATGCCTGTCTCGTCGCCGGTCTCAGCATCGCGGGCATCAACGCGGAGGTCATGCCCGCTCAGTGGGAGTTCCAGATTGGACCGGTGGGAACGCCTGCCGTGGCAGACCATCTCTGGCTGGCCCGCTGGCTGCTTTACCGCATCGGAGAGGACCACGGCGTAAGCGCCACACTCGACCCCAAGCCTGTCAGGGGCGACTGGAACGGCGCGGGCGCTCACACCAACTTCTCCACCAGGCAGATGCGAGAGAGCTACGAGCCGTGCATCGCGGCCGCTGAGGCCCTTGCCACCACGCACGAGCTGCACATCAAGAACTATGGCGACCGCATAGAAGAGCGCCTGACGGGCCAACACGAGACCTGCTCCTATCGTGAATACCGGTACGGCGTGCGAGACAGGGGCGCCTCCGTGCGTATTCCCTGGCAGGTCGCCCGCGACCAAAAAGGCTACATCGAAGACCGAAGGCCCAACGCCAACTGCGACCCTTACACCGTAACAAGGTTGATCCTCGAAACGGTCTGCGGCGCCGCTAGCTAACCGGTCGACAGCTCCCCTACGCCTCCGACAGGTATTAGTCGAATGGGCCACTGCAACCAGGCAGCGGCCCTTTCGTATTCCCATCAGGCACCCACGGCCTCGGTCTGGATGGGCGGACTCGTCCTCTAACGGCGTCGTAAGCCATTTCAACCGACGGGCCATGGAGATTTGCCGAAGCCTTCTTCCGTGAACAACGAGTGTGGCGTTGTTTCGAGGGCCGTTACCAGGGGCCGCATGTAACAAAAAGTTAACAATTAGGAAATACGCGGGAAACATTGACAGTCCAGAATGTCGAATGTAGAAACAAAAAGGCGCAGGGCCCCGCCTGCGCTTGCCGGCAAAATCACGGAGGTCAGAGGGATAGATGGAGATCGAAGCGGTACTAGGCGCGGTTGCATTCATAGGGCTGTTCGCGATGTGGGTCGTGCTTCCCAGCCGCTTGAGGAAGAACCGCTCCAAGGAATAAACGGCTCTTTGATTGGCCCGATTCAGGGCATCGGCAGTAAAGAAGCGGCACGGACCGCGTCAGCACCCAGAAGGTTGGCAAAAATAATCGACGATTTCACTTTAGACAGGGGATTCTTTGGCGACAGCCGAAGGCAAGAGGCAGATGAGATGAGGAAGCATCCTCATCCTGAAAAAGTCTTCCTCCGCTTCGGCGTTTGAGACACTTAGAGGGCTAGTTAGAAAAGGGACGCCGCAGCTTGAGGAAGCAAGATAGCGGAGTCCTTTTTGTTTCTGTCGAAATTGAAGGGAGACCTACATAGGCAACATGAAGCGGCTACTCTATTTAAGAGCCCTTCCACGCCGATATAAACTACCGCACGGCCCAGGAATGAATGTTTGACGCTTTTTTCACAAACTGCTATAGTCGGTCAGAGCGCAGCCGACCGACACGGCGTCCAGTCGGAGGCAAATGAGGCGTTTCAGGAGTCTCGCGCGCCCCTCTTCGCCACACCCGATAGCTGTCCTCTATTTTTCGAACGGCAATATCTGTGTAGCAAGGTAATCTCGAAGCGGATGTCATGTTAGCCCGAGACCCGGAAGCAATCGAATTCGTCCTACACGAAGCGCGGGAGAACGACGTCAAGTTCATCCGTCTGTGGTTCGCCGACATTCTCGGGAAACTTAAGGGCTTCGCCATAACAGTCGAAGAGCTGGAGGGCGCGCTGACCCGAGGCATGGGGTTCGACGGCTCAGCGATAGAGGGCTTCGTGAGGTCGGACGAGCGCGACCTGTACGCCCTCCCCGACCCTAACACCTTCAGCATTCTGCCCTGGAGACCGCGCACTAACGCCGTCGCCAGAATGTTCTGCGACATCATTACGCCGGACGACGAGCCCTTCGAGGGCGACCCCAGGGCGGTGCTCAGGCGCAACCTGAAGCGCGCTTCAAAGCTTGGCTACACCTACTACGTCGCGCCGGAGATGGAGTACTTCTACTTCGAGGACGCCCAGGGCACGAAACCTCTGGACCAGGGCAGCTACTTTGACCAGGACGCCACGGACCTTGCCACGGACCTTAGACGCGAAACGGTGCTCATGCTGGAGGAGCTTGGCATACCGGTGGAGTCCAGCCATCATGAGGTGGCGCCAAGCCAGCATGAGATCGACCTGAGGCACACCGACGCCCTGACCATGGCGGACACCGTTATGACTTACCGGCTGGTGGTAAAAGAGGTGGCGCGACAGCACGGCTACTTTGCATCGTTCATGCCCAAGCCGGACCCCGAAATCAACGGGAACGGCATGCATACGCACCAGTCGCTCTTCAAGGGCGACAGCAACGCTTTCTATGACGCCGACGATGCCTATCACCTGTCGGGGGTGGCAAAATACTTTATCTCGGGCCTCATGCGTCACGCCAGAGAGATAACGGCCGTCACGAACCAGTGGGTCAACTCGTACAAGAGGCTCGTCCCCAGATTTGAAGCGCCGACCTACGTGTCGTGGGCGATGGTCAACCGGTCGGACCTCATTCGCGTGCCCGCCTACAAGCCCGGGCGCGAGGCATCTCGAAGAATCGAATACAGGGCGCCCGATCCCGCCTGCAATCCCTACCTCGCCTTCAGCGTGATGCTGGCCGCGGGCCTGCAGGGAATCGAGCAGAAATACGAGCTCCCGCCTCCCGTTGAAGAGAACGTCCACCAGATGAGCCCGGAGGAGAGGGATTCGCAGGGAATCGAGGCTCTCCCCCGCAATCTCTGGGAGGCCATACAGGTTGCCGAGGACAGCAAGCTTGTGCGGCAGGCGCTGGGAGACGAGGTCTTTGGGAGCTTTATCGAGAATAAGAAGATCGAGTGGGAAAGCTACCACTCCCATGTCGGAAATTTTGAGATACGCCGCTATCTCCCTGTGCTTTAGTTTAAGCGTTCTAACGGGACAGAGTCATGGCTCGTAGTTACAGCTCCGAATACGTTCCCAGGATGACCAAACAGGGCCTTTACGACCCTCGATTCGAGCACGACGCCTGCGGCGTGGGCCTCGTCGCGAATATCAAGGGCTTAAAGTCCCACACCATCATCGACCAGGGTCTCGAGGTCCTGGTCAATCTAGAGCATCGCGGCGCGTGCGGCTCGGACCCGGAGACCGGCGACGGTGCCGGCGTGCTCATTCAGATGCCCCACGAGTTCTTCGCCGAGGAAGGCCGGGCTCTTGGGATCGACTTACCGCCGCCCGGAGAATACGGCGTGGGCATGGTATTCTTTCCGAAAGACCCGGCGCAGCAGAGCGAGTGCGAAGCCACCATCGAACGGTTCGTCCGCGATGAAGGCCAGACGTTTCTCGGCTGGCGGGACGTCCCCATCTCCTCGGATGCCATAGGCGTGCTGGCGAGGAAGGTCATGCCGGGCATTCGCCAGTTTTTCGTGGCGAAGAGCCCCGACATCGCCGACGACGGCGCCTTTCAGTTGAAGCTGTACGTCATCCGGCGGCTGATCGAAAACGCGGTCGCAAGCTCGGACCTGCCGGACGGTGATGAGTTCTACATATGCAGTCTGTCCTCCAACACGATTGTCTACAAGGGCCTCATCATGGCCTCCCAGTTGGAGCACTTCTACCACGACCTCGCCGACGAACGCCTTATTAGCTCATTCGCGATGGTCCATTCCCGGTTCAGTACGAATACGCTTGGCTCGTGGAAGCTGGCGCATCCGTACAAGTACATTATTCACAACGGCGAGATCAACACCATACGCGGCAACATCAACTGGATGACGGCGCGTCAGTCCATGTTCGCTTCGCCGGTGCTCGGTGAGGACGTAAAGAAGCTCTTGCCCATAATCGGCGGCGTACAGAGCGATACCGCCGGCTTCGACAACGCCCTGGAGCTCTTGATGGCCACGGGAAGGTCGTTGGCCCACTCCCTGATGATGATGATCCCCGAGGCGTGGGGAGACCATCTGCCCATGGACCAGGCGTTAAAGGACTTTTATGAGTACCACGCCAACCTGATGGAGCCATGGGACGGCCCCGCGCTCATTATCGGCACCGACGGAACGAGGGTCTGCGCCGTCCTGGACAGAAACGGTCTGCGTCCATGCAGGTATCTGGTCACGTCGGACGACCTGTTGGTGATGGCCTCGGAGACGGGCGTGCTGGACGTGCCGCCCGAAAAGATACTGTACAAGGAACGAATTCACCCGGGGCGCATGTTTCTTCTCGACACCGAGCTTGGCCGCATCGTCGACGACGCCGAGCTAAAGGCCGAGCTATCCAACAGAAAACCCTACGGCAAATGGCTGGGCGCCAACCGTGTGACGCTGGAGTCCCTGCCGGAACCGGATAATCCCGGCAGCCTAGACTTCGACACCCTGGTGCAGAGGCAAAGGGCGTTCGGATACACGCTCGAAGACCTTCGCATGATCCTCGAGCCAATGGCCATCAACGGCTCCGAGGCGATAGGCTCCATGGGCAACGATACGCCTCTGGCCGTGCTGTCGGACCAGGACCTCCTGCTATTCAACTACTTCAAGCAGCTCTTCGCGCAGGTCAGCAACCCTCCTCTCGACGCCATCAGGGAAGAGCTCGTTACGTCCCTGGAAACGACTATTGGCGCAGAGCAGAACCTGTTCGAAGAGACGCCGTTACAGAGCCGCCAGCTGAGGCTGAAGCGGCCAATTCTCACCAACGACGAGATGGCTAAGGTCCGCAACATCGACCTGCGAAAGCTCAAGACCAGGACGCTTTCCATGCTATTCCGTCCCGATGAAGGCCCGGGAGCGTTGAAGCGGGCGATGGACAGGCTCTGCGAGGAGGCTTCCGAAGCTCTCAGAGAGGGCTACACGATACTGGTGCTGTCGGACCGCGGGGTGAACGAGGTCCACGCGCCGATACCAAGCCTGCTGGCGACCGCGGGCGTGCATCACCACCTGATTCGCCAGGGCACGCGCACCAAGGTCGGCCTGGTCGTGGAATCGGGCGAGCCGAGGGACGTCGCACAGTTCGCCCTGCTGATCGGGTACGGAGCGGGAGCCGTCAATCCATACGTCGCCTTCGAGACTCTAGCGTCGCTCGCCGAAGGCAACGGCTTTCTCGAGGGTTCCGTCGATTTCGAGACGGCGGAGAAGAATTTCGTGAAGGCGGCCGACAAGGGCATCCTGAAGATCATGTCCAAGATGGGCATCTCGACCATCCAGAGCTATCGGGGCGCCCAGATATTCGAGGCGGTCGGGCTCAACAGTGAACTGATCGACGAGTATTTCACGTGGACGCCTTCGCGTGTCGGCGGCATTGGGATCGCGGAGATCGAAGAGGAGACGAGGCGGCGTCACGCCCTGGCATACCGGGCGCAGAAGCCAATCGGAGGCATGGACCTCAACGCTGGAGGCGCATATTTGTGGCGTCGCGGGGCCGAGCATCATATGTGGAACCCGGACACCATCGCCAGCCTTCAACACGCCGCCGCGACCAACAGCTGGGAGACCTACCAGCAGTTCGCCCGCGCTTCAAACGGCATGAACGAGGAGCTGAGCACCATACGGGGCCTGCTTGAGTTCAAAGTGAGCGAACAGCCGGTCCCGCTTGACGAGGTGGAGCCCGCAAAGGATATCGTCAAGCGCTTTGCCACGGGCGCAATCTCTCTGGGTTCGATCAGCCGGGAGGCTCACGAGACCCTGGCGATCGCCATGAACCGGATTGGCGCTCGCAGCAATACGGGCGAAGGCGGCGAGGACCATCGCCGATACGCTCTCGACGCAGACGGCGAGAACAGAAATAGCGCAGTCAAACAGGTCGCTTCGGGCAGGTTCGGGGTGACCAGCAACTACCTGGCTCACTCCACGGACCTGCAGATAAAGATGGCCCAGGGGTCCAAGCCGGGTGAAGGTGGACAGCTGCCCGGCGACAAGGTGGACGAGTATATCGGATGGATCCGCAGGTCCACGCCAAAGGTGGAGCTGATATCTCCGCCGCCTCATCACGACATCTATTCCATCGAGGACCTCGCGCAGCTGATTTACGATTTGAAGAACGCCAACCCCAGCGCCCGCGTGCACGTCAAGCTCGTCGCGGAGGCCGGCGTCGGCACTATTGCCGCCGGCGTGTCCAAGGGTCACGGCGACGTAGTTCTAATTAGCGGCGATTCCGGAGGGACCGGCGCATCACCTGAGTCCTCCATCAAGAATGCGGGCCTGCCCTGGGAGATGGGCCTCGCCGAGACGCAACAGGTGCTGGTCATGAACGACCTGCGTGGCCGCATAGTCGTCCAGACGGACGGCCAGCTGAAGACCGGGCGAGACGTTGCCATCGCGTGCCTGCTGGGGGCCGAGGAGTTCGGCTTTGCCACGGCACCGCTGATCACGTTGGGCTGCATCATGCTCCGCAAGTGCCACCTCAATACATGCTCCGTCGGCATCGCGACTCAGGACCCGATGCTGCGCAAGCAGTTCGCGGGCAAGCCCGAACACCTCATCAACTACTTCTTCTTCATCGCGGAAGAGTTCAGACAGATAATGGCGGACCTGGGCTTTCGTACGGTCAACGAGATGGTGGGCCGCGTCGATATGCTGGAAGGCCGCACGGCGATCGACCACTGGAAGGCAAAGGGGCTGGACTTCTCCCAACTGCTGCACAAGCCCGACGTT